>JAMPYE010000114.1 GCA_023700825.1 Thermoanaerobaculia bacterium
AACGCGCGCACCGCGGCGCTCTACACCGACATCGACCTGTTCACCTCGGATGACGATTTCGGCGACGACGCGGCGCAGGTGATGAACCTCCTCACCGGCTTCTCGATCGCGAGCGTGCAGGACATCTTCGACGGCCGCGGGCTGCACCTCGCGTGGAAGCGTTTCACCGTCTCGCCGATGGACTACCACGAAAAGGTCCTCGCGCTGATCCGCCGCGAGATCGAGCACGCCCGCGCGGGGCGCGGCGGGCACCTGATCGCGAAGCTCAACGCGCTCGTCGACCGGACCGTGATCCGCACCCTCTACGAGGCGAGCCGCGCCGGCGTGAAGATCGACCTCGTCGTGCGCGGCATCTGCTGCCTCGTCCCCGGCCTCCCCGGCGTGAGCGAGAACATCCGCGTCGTCGCCGTGATCGACCGCTTCCTCGAGCACTCGAGGGCCTTCTGCTTCCGCAACGGCGGAGAGCAGGAGGTCTACGTCTCGAGCGGCGACTGGATGCCGCGCAACTTCTTCCGTCGTGTCGAGCTCACCTTCCCGATCCGCTCGAAGCAGCTGCAGACGCGTATCGTCGACCAGATCATGAAGACCTGCCTCGCCGACGACGCGAAGGGGTGGGAGATGGGGCCGGACGGCACCTACACGCGCCGCACGCCCGGCCAGGCTCCGCTGCGCAGCCAGCAGCGCTTCATCGAGCTCGCACGGAGCGAGGCCTACAGCTTCGGCCCGTACGAGCAGACGATCTTCGAGCCCGGCTCCTTCCGGAAGAAGATGAAGAAGGCGAAAAAGAAGAAGAAGTAGTCATTTCTTCTTCTTCGGAAGCGGCCTGACCATCTCCCTCGCGAACACTGCGACGACCGACTTGCCCTCGGCCCGCCGCGCGACGTGACCGTCGATGATCGCGATGCCGACACTGGTGAAGTTAGGCGACATCACGTTGACGCGATGTCCGGGCGACAGCATCCAGCTCTCGACGAGGACCTCCGCCGTCTCGAACCCGGTCGCGAGATTCTCTCCCGCCATCGAGAACTCGAAGCCATGGCGCATCACGACGGCGAACGGAGACCCGCCGCCCGAAGGCTCGTGCCGCCAGTAACCGCTGTCGAGCATGTCGTCCATGCGGTCTTCGGCCGCCGCGGTGAGCCGGGGATCGACGAAAAGAGGACCGAGCCCCTCGGCCCGCCGGTACTCGTTCATCTCCGCGACGATGCTCTCGACCGTGATCTCGGCAGCCACGACGGGGCTCGCGACGAGCAGTGCGAGGAGCAGGAGAGCCAGTCGTTTCACGTGAGTAGTCCGCCTGCATCAGAGTACGCGGGACGCGAGCCGACGATTCCGCCCGGGGCGCACGAACCAGAAAACGATCGGTGACGACGCGGCGAGGGAGACCGCTCAGTGCGTGTTCCACCCGGAGGTGGTCGACCGGCAGAGCCCGTATCACTCTGCGCTGCTCGCACGACTTGTCGTCCTGAGCGAAGCGAAGGACCTCGCAAGGTAGTACGCATTCGCAACGGGACGGAAATTCAGCGGCTGACGAGGTCCTCTGTACCAGCCGGCGAGATCCTTCGCTTCGCTCGGGACGACTAACCGTCCGTTCGGCGCTGGATCCTTCGTGAAGCGGCACTCGCGCGAGTCTCGCTGCGCGCGATGGGCGGCTACGCCCCGTCGGGGCGTACGCGCATGAAGAACGTGCAGGCCTTGCCGGTCTTCGCCTCGACCCAGATCGAGCCGCCGTGCTGGACCGCGAAGTCCTTGCAGCGCGAGAGCCCGCGCCCGCTTCGCTCGCCATCTCCCTTCGGCGAGAAGCCTGCGCCGAAGATCGACTCGCGCAGCGCCTCCGGCACGTGCGGTCCGCTGTCCATGACGAAGAAGAGGAGCAGCGGCTTGCCCTTGTGCTCGAGCGAGCGGACGCCCAGCACGATCTGTCCGCCTTCGGGCGTGTAGTGCAGCGAGTTCTCCATGAGGAGCACGAGCACTTCCTCGAGATCGTGGTGGTTCCTGAACGTCTCGTCGGTCTCCTGCGCGTCAAGCTGCAGGAGCACACCCTTGCGCGCCGCGACCGGAGTGAAACGGTCGCCGACGCGCCGGACCACGTCATCGACCCTCGGCGCCGTCGTCGTGGTCATCGACTCGGTTTCTTCGACTCCCGGCGCGAGCTCGAACGCGGTGAGGATCTGGTCGATCGTCCCCGCTGCGTCGCTGAGAAGCGGATCCTGCTTGCGGCTCTTCGCCCCGGCGGTCAGCGCCTCACGGAGCGCGCGAAGCGGCTGGACGATCGTCTCCTGCGCGTAGTTGACGAACGCGCTCTGCATCGCGACCGCGGGATCGGACGGGCGGAGGACCAGCACGGCCCCCCCGGATCCTCCCGAAAGCGGCACGACCGAGAAGACGAACTTGTGCGAGCCGATGTTGACGTCCTTCGTGAAGGGAACGTGAAGCCCAGGCACGGTGAAACCCATCTGCTTCTCGAGCTGGTCGAGGGTCGGCAGCGAGGAAGGCTCGATCGACAGCAGCACGTGCGCCTCGCCCGAGCAGTACTTGACCGTACGATCCGAGCCGATCAGCAGCGAGGGCAGCCTCGCAGCCGTCAGCACGTCGCAGATGCTGCTCGGCGCAAACGACGTCGACTCGACGGGGAAGGGAACCACCGGCGCCTTCGGGAACGGCTCCGCCGACGGTTTCGTCGCGAGTGCCGCCTGCTTGTTTCCCGAGGAGGACGCCTGAGGCGCGGAAGAGGAGGGCGCCGCGGGGGGCGGTGGCGCGGGAGTTGCCTGAACTTCGGGCGGCGGCGCGGGCTTCGACGCGGCCGGCTTCTTCGTGCGCGGGCGGTCGCACTTCTCGCAGAGGATACCCTGCGAAATCTGCGTCCCACACATCACGCACTGACCCATGCCGACACCTCCAGCTATCGAAGATCTTAAGCCCAATCGCCGGAAAATCGGAAGCTATCGAGAGAGGGCGCTCGACCCGGGCATCGCAGGAACACTGCGCGCCTTGTCGCTCCTGCCGGCCTCGCAGGCCGCTCCCTATGTCGCCAGCGCCAGACGGGCCCCGTCCGGAACGATGAGCCCGCGGTCGGCCATGTGCCTGGCGTGCGCGACCAGCTGCATCTCGGCCGCCGAGCGCAGCGCCGGGTGGAGCTCGGGGTAAATCCGCACGCGAAGCTCGGCCACGCCGAGCGGCCCGTCGGCCAGGGCGGCAAGAATCTGCGCCTCCCGCTCCTCGCGGTGGGTGATGTAGTAGTCGATCCACTCGACCGCGTCGTGGCGCACGGGACCGTGCCCCGGGTAGATCGCGCGCGGGTAGCGGGCGCGAAGCCGGCGAAGCGACGCCATGTAGTCGGCCATCACCCCGTCGGGAGGGAAGATCGCAGTCGTTCCCTCACCGAGAATCGTGTCGCCGGTGAAGAGGTCGCCCTCCGAGCTGAAGAAACAGAAGTGTTCGGCCGTGTGGCCGGGCGTCGCGATCGCCTCGATGACGAGCCCCTCGGATTCGATGCGCGCGCCGTCGACGAGCCGCTCGCTCACGACCGCGTCGTCGAGCACCTCCGCCGGGGCGACGATTCGTGCGCCCGACCTCCGCGCGACCTCGACCGCCGCCGGCGCGTGGTCGGCGTGGCGGTGCGTGACGAGGATCGTCGCAACACGCGGCTGCGCGGCGATCAGCGCCTCGACGTGCGCGTCGATCGCGGGGCCCGGGTCGATCATCAGCGTCTCGCCGACGAGCCAGCTGCGCGTGCCGTCGAGCGTGAACGGCCCGGGATTCGGGGCGAGCACCGAACGGATCATTCGTCCTCCGGGAGCACGATCGACTTGCGGCCCTCTTCGACGACCAGCACCGGCCGGCGCACGGGCGTCGCGCGCGACGCGCAGCTCGCGACGAGCGACGCCGCGCTCTCGAACGACGCGAGCGTCCGGAGAATCCGGATGGTCGCGAAGACGAGCTGCATCGAGCCGTCGCGATTCCGCGCGAGGGCGTCCGCGGGACGGATCCAGGCGAGCTCGACTCCTTCCCGCTCGTCCGGCGTCCCGGACGTCCCTTCGTCGACCTTCGCGAGAAGGAAAAGGGTGTCGTAGCGCTTCGGCACTCCGGCCGGGGTGATCCATCGTTCGAAGGGAACGAGGCGCCCCAGCGCGGCGCGCGCGCCCGCGGCCATCTCGTGAAAGCGCGAAGCGTCGTCGACGAGCGCGCGGCGAAGCTCGACGGGGTCGGCGTCGCCGGAGCCGATCCAGATGCCGGTCTCCTCGAGCAGCTCGCGAACCGCGCAAAGCGCGTACGCGGCGTCTTCGCCATCGTCGCCGGCAGCCGTGCGGTCCGCCGCGTCGAGCGCGCCTCCGGGGAACACCCACGCTCCCGGTACGAAGCTGCTCGATTCGTGGCGCCGCATCATGAGCACTTTGAACGGCTCGCCGCGAAGGAGGATCAGGCTGGCGGCAGGAACCGGAACGACGTCGCCCGCGGAACCGGCGCCTTTGGGGAGCATCGCGTCCGTGACGGGGTTCTTCGTCATCCGCGGCGCCTGACGGGAGATTTCGAATTTCGAATTTCGAATTTCGAAATTGAGGCCGAGGTGGATCGGCCTGTCGAACGCGCGGCGCGTGCCCCAGCGCCAGGGTGCTTTTCAAATCCGAAATCCGAAATTCGAAATTCGAAATATCTCACTGCCCCAGCCTCCAGGTCCCGCATCCTACTGTCCCTGCCACCCGACCCACTCTTCTCCGTCGGGGCCCTTCTCGCGCTTCCAGATGGGGACGGTCTTCTTGACCCGCTCGATCACCTCGCGGCAGGCGCTGAAAGCCTCCTCGCGGTGCGGCGACGCGCAGGCGATCACGATCGACGCCTCTCCGACGTGGAGGAGCCCGAGACGATGAACGAACGCGATCGCGGCATCGGGGTAGGCCGCGGCGACCTCGGCCGCGATCTTCGCCATCTCCTTCTCCGCCATCGGGCGCCAGCACTCGTAGAAGATCGACTCGACCGCCTTCCCCGCGTGGTGGTCGCGCACGACGCCGGCGAACAGCGCCAGCGCGCCGTCGGAGCGCCGCAGGACGGCGTCGATCAGCGCCTGCTGGTCGATCGGGTCGTCAGTAAGGAACGTCATCGCGGCGCTCGAATGGAGAATTGAGAATTGAGAGATGGACACTTCGCTCCTTCAGCGCAGCGCCACCAACAGCTTTAAAAATAAGCATTAATGAGAATTGTTTATTCATCTCTCAATTCTCAATTCTTAATTCTCCATTTGCTCATCACTACCCGCCCGACACGGGAGGTATGAAAGCCACCTCGTCCCCGTCGTGCAGCACGGTCTCGGGCTTCACGTAGTCCTGGTTCACGGCGGTAAAGGGTGGCCGCTCGTAGGGGGCGATCCGGGGATGCGTCGCACGCAGGTCGTTCCAGAGATCGATCGCTCGCACCCCGTCGGCGACCTCGATCTCGCGCTCGTCGGCGCCGACGATGTCGCGAAGCACGGCAAAGAGGAGCATTCGGACTTTCATCGTCGAACGACAATCCCAGACCGCGCGGCAAGATTCCAGCGAAAAACGAAGCGGCCCCGTCCCCGAAGGGATGGGGCCGCTCGGTACACGTCGAAGAGTCGCGCGTCAGTTGAGCTTCACGGTCCAGAGAATCGCGCCGTCGTTCGACACCGCGACGAGCGACTTCTCACCGAGACCGTCGCCCGGAATGTGCGTTGCCGTCGCGTCGGCGGGCGGCTTCACGACCGTCAGGTAGAAGCCGGCAGCGAAGGCCTTCACGTCCATCAGCTTTCCGTCGATCGAGAGAGTCCAGACGGCGCTGCCGGAAGCCTGCGAGATCGCCGTCAGCTTCGAAACCGGCGCCACCGGAGTGGCAGGAGGCGTGCCCTGGCTGCCCTGCCCGTATCCGCCCACGGCGACGACGTTCGCGCCGGCCACGATCAGCTCCGCGGGTCCGAGCGCCGGGAGCTTGTAGCTCCAGCCGATCGTGCCGGTGCTGCGGATCGCGACGACTTCGAACTGCCCGACGGGGTCGGCTTCGAGATGACGCACGAGGAAGGCCGTGCCATCGGTCCCGACGACGATGTCCGGGATGCCGGCTCCGCCCGGGCCGTTGCCGTTGCCCATGCCCCGGCCCGGCACCATGCCGCTGCCGGTTCCGTTGCCGGTGCCGCCCGAGCCGCGGCCCGGGTTGCCCATCTGCGCGAAGGCCGCGGTGCTGAGTGAGATCGTTACGAGTGCGATTGCGAGTGTCTTGAGTTTCATCGTCCTGTCTCCTTGAAATCGAGAGCTCTTCTGCTCTTCTGATCGTTCTTCATCGCAAATGCCGTGCCCGGTTCTCCGTGCAATTCCTGAGCGAATCGCGTCGAAACTACCCGCACGGCCGCGTCAAAATGACGCGCGCCGGGTCATGTCGACTCACGGCCTCTTTCCTCCACCCATGCCGTGGGGCATGCTACGGGAGCCGTCCTTCATACCCGGTCCGTCTCCTGCCTGGCCGCCCTCCGGGTGCCCGCCGTCCATAGTCTTCGGGCCACGCTGTTCCCAGGACCTCTCGTCCATTCCTTTCGGCGCCTCGCGCATCATCGGTCCCCGCCCGCGTCCGTACTCCGCCATCTGACCCGCGTGGACGGCGAAAGGCTCGAACCCGCCGATCGGCGAGCTGACCTCGACGGTCCCCTCGAAGACGACGACCGACGCGTTCCCCTTCGAGTCGACATCGACTCCGTAGCGCGTGCCACGCACGGCCAGAAGCGCTCCAGGCGTCGCGACGACACGCGGCTCGTCGCCCGCAAAAGCGTCGAACATCGCCTTGAGCCTCCCCCTCTCGAGCCGGAGAATCACCCCGGGCTGATCGCTTCCGAGCGTCACTTCGCTCGACGAGAGCACCTCGAACCGCGCGTTGTGCCGCGGCGAACTGACGAGCGCCGAGCCCAGCCACCCGGTCCTGACCACGTCTCCGCCGACGGCATCGGCCCCCTCGGCGACGCGCCTCTCGCCCTCGTGGTTGACGAGGATCACCTTGCTCTTCACCTTGTCGAACCGGTAGGTAACCGGCTCGGCGGGCGGAGTGGCGGCAACCGCGACGGCGGCAAGAACGATCACTCCGAAAAACGCACTCTTCATGGGACACCTCTCAACTCCGGTCTTTGACCTCGATGCCGTACCTTTTCATCTTCCGTGCCAGAGTCTTGCGCTCGATACCGAGGATGAACGCAGCCTGCGTCTGGTTGCCTCCGGCCGCCTCGAGAACGGCGGCGATGTGGCGCCGCTCGGCGTCGTCGAGCGACTCGAGTGCTGCGGCGGGCTCGGCCGGCTCCGTCTGCGCGACCGATGGCGCCGCCGGTGCGGCCGCTGTCGGCGCCCCGACCATCTCGCGCAGCACGCGCGACGCGACCTCGTCGTCCGTCAGCGCGCCGCTGTCGATCGCGATCCGCCGCACCGCCTGCTCGAGCTCGCGGACGTTGCCGGGCCACTGATGCTCCGTGAGGCGTTCGACGAGCGCCCGCGACGGCCCTTCGATCTCCCCGCGCCCGAGCTCGCCGGCGAGACGCTTCCGGAAGTGATCGACCAGCAGAGGAATGTCGGCGGCCCGCTCGCGCAGCGGCGGAACCTGGATCTCGTAGCCGGCGAGGCGGAAGTAGAGGTCTTCGCGAAAGCGGCCGTCTGCCACCATCGCGCGAAGGTCGCGATGGGTCGCCGCAACGACGCGGACCGACACGCGCTGTTCCTTCTCGCTCCCCAGCGCGGTCACCGTGCCTTCCTGGAGAAAGCGGAGGATCCTGACCTGGAACGCTGGAGACACATCGCCGATCTCGTCGAGAAAGAGCGTGCCGCCGTCGGCGCGGACGAGCGCTCCGCGACGGTCGTGGCGCGCGTCGGTGAACGCGCCGCGCACGTGGCCGAAGAGCTCGCTCTCGAGCAGCGTGTCGGGGATCGCGCCGCAATTGAGCGCGACGAACGGCCCCTGCGGTCTCGCGCCTAACGCATGCAGCGCACGTGCCACGAGCTCCTTGCCGGTGCCGCTCTCGCCGCGCACGAGCACCGCCACCTGCAGCGGCGCGATCCGCGAGATCGCTCGATACACCGCGATCATCGACGGGTGCGCGCCGACCATCATCGACGGCGGCGCCGGCTCGATGTCGAGGATCTCCACCCGCCTCGGCGCGACCGCCGCCGCGATGCGCGCGAGCATGTCGGATAGATCGAACGGCTTGGCGATGTAATCGAACGCCGCCGCCCGCTCGGCGATCGCGGCGGTCTCCACGCTTCCGCGCGCGGTCATCAGGATCACCGCGGGCCTGGGATCGAGCGTGCGCAGCTCGTCGAGCAGCACGAGCCCGGTATCACCCGGCATGTAGATGTCACTGACGACTACGTCGACGCGCTCACGCGCCAGGATCTCCCGCGCGCCGTCGACGCTTGCCGCCCGGAACACGCGGTGACCCGACTTCTCCGCGGCGAGCGCCACGCTCTCCCGGATGCCTGCGTCGTCATCGACGACGAGAACTCGCGACATCGCTCTTCCTCCCTGCGCTAAGACTGCTGCGTGAGGGGAATCGTCATGCGGAACACACTCCCCTTCACTCTTCCCGGACTCACGTCGACCCGCCCGCGGTGCCATCCTGCCACTTCGGCGACGAGCGCCAGGCCGAGGCCGAGCCCTTCCGTGTCGCGCGCCGCGCCCCCGCGCGCGAAACGATCGAAAATCCGCTCCCGCTCCGCCTCCGGAACCCCCGGACCCCTGTCCTCGACTTCGAGAATGGCCGAGCTCTCCCTCGACATGAGCCGGAGCTTCACCATCGACCCGGGGGGTGAGAACTTCACCGCGTTGCCCACGAGGTTGTCGATGGCTCGCTCGAGCAGCGCGCCATCGCCTCGCACCGAGATGCCGGGCTCGATCTCGTCGGCGAGCGTCGCAGCGACGCCGGCACGCAGCATCTCGGCGCGCTCGCGCGCGAGATGGCTCAGGTCGATCGCCGTGGACGTCGCGTCGAAGTCGCGCAACGCGAGCTTCTCGATCTCGAGGAGGCTTCCGACCATCGTCTGCAGCTTGTCAGCCTCTTTCTGAATCAACGAGACGACCCGGTGCGTCTCATCCTCGCTCAGGCGGTACCCCGAGAGCAGCTGCGTCAGCCCGCGAACCGATGCGAGCGGCGTCTTGAGCTCGTGCGCCAGCACCCGCCGCGACTCCACTTCGCTGCGACGCCTCTGATCGACGAGAGCCGCAAGCTCGTCGAGCCTCTCGACGAGCCCGGTTTCCCCCGTACCGGCGTCTCCGCCGAGTCCCCGCGCGATGCGCGTGGCCGCCTCGCTGCCTCCACGCTGGACCTTCCACATCGCCCTCGCTCCGGAGGCCGCCACCGCGATGGCCGCAGCCAGCGAGAGCGCGACGACCGGCAGCGCGACTCCCGCGGCGCGGAGAAGCACGAGGCCGGCGACGAACGGCAGCGCGAGGATCACCACGTCGCGGGCCAGCCGTCTCCCGATGCCCCGCGGGCGCATCAGCAGCCCTGCCGCAACGACCAGCGCCGCGAGCAGTCCGCTCAGGGCCGGTGCAACCTGCGTCAGCACGTCGCCACCGAGGATCGCCTCGGAGACGGCCGCGTGGACGAGCACACCCGGGTCGGAACTGCCCGGGGCGGTCGTCGGCGTGACGACGCGGTCGCCGAGCGCGAGTGCGGTCAGGCCGACGAAGACGACGCGGCCGCGGAGCGCGGCGGCGACGTCGGGATCCGAAAGGCGCGCGGCGCTGACCGTGGGGATTGCGGCGGCGCGTGTGCGGAATCCCGGCTGCACCACCTTTCCAGCCGCGACGCGAACCTCGCTGCTCACCGCGGACGCCAGTGCAACGGAGAGAGCCGGGAGACCGACGCCCGCCGCCTGCTTCGTCATCGAGACGCGCCGCATCACGCCGTCGCCGTCGAGCTCGATCATCCCGTGCGCGAGGCGCGTGCCGTCGCGAAGCGCCGGAGCGGGGAGAACCCATCCTTCGCGCGCCTCGAGCCCGCAGACCAGCGTCGCCTTCGTGCGCGCAAGGCTCCCGCCGAGGAGCTCGTCGCCGCTGCGCGCGTCGGCAAGGAGGATGTCGATGCCGACGGCACGCGGACCGGCGGCCGAGACGTCGTCGACGAGCGCGGCGATCCGCTCGCGCGTCCACGGCCATGGCCCCTCGGTGCGCAGAGCCTCCTCGTCGATTGCGACCACGGCTGTCGCTGTCGCCGGGCGGCCCGCACCCCATCGCAGCATCGCGTCGCGCGCCGGCAGCTCGAACGCCCCGAGCAGCCCCGAGGCCGCCACGACGGCGACCACGACGCCCGCGACGAGAGTCACGACAAGCTGAGACAGCCGACTGCCCACGGATCGACCATAGGGCCCGGCGCCCCGCCCGACAAGCAGCGCCGTCACATCGAAATGTAATGTGGGAAGGAAGGCGAGAGGCGAAAGGCGATGAGCAGGCGGAATGCTTCGTAGCGTCGGCGTCCTCGCCGGCCCCTTCGCGGGCGTCCCCGCCCGCGAGCTAAGTCGAGAC
>JAMPYE010000115.1 GCA_023700825.1 Thermoanaerobaculia bacterium
CTGCCGACGCCCGTCGAGCGACGTGCTTCGGCGCGCGGCCGAGCCGAGGAGGACGATCATCATCACGGCGGCGTACATCGATCGGACGCGCAGCAGCGACTCGGCCGCTTTCATGGGATCGCCCGGACTGAGCGCGCGGAGCGAGGGCTCGAACTCCGCGTTGAGCAGAAGCCCGATCACGATCGAGAGCGCGACGGCCGCCGCGTAGTGCGCGGGGATGAACCACCTGCGACCGAACGCGATCGGGTTAGGCGTCGGGATGATCGACGAGACGTGAATGTAGATCGCGAAGTCGAAGGTGTACATGAAGCCGAAGGCCATCAGGATGGCGGGGCGCCATGCCGGCGAGAGCGCGCTCCACTCGACCGACGCCGGAACGAAGTAGAGGGCAATCATCACGCCGACGAGAGCGAACATCGCCACGCGCGGGTCGCGCGAGCGGCGCCACAGGATGATCAGGCTCAGTACCGCGAAGAGGGCGACGATGGCCGTGTAGACGACCCACCGCAACCGCTCGCGTCCCGTGGCGTCGGCGAGGCGCGGCAGCAGCACGAACGCGAGATCGCACGCGTAGAAGAGCAGCGCGAGGACGAAGCGCCGGTTCCACATCACGTTCATTCTGGACGCGGACGGGCCGGCGGGCAATCTGGCGCCTCACCCGGCGGCCGGGAAGCTCAGTCCTCGAGCAGCGTGAAGGTCCCGCGCGGGTCGACGAGGTTGCGGCATCGCAGCACGCGCACCGTTCGGACGATCTCCCCGTTGCGTCGGATCTCGATCGGCGCCTCCTCGGTCACGCTCTCGAAAATCGCCGCCAGACCGGCATCGAAGCCACTCTTGTCGGTGACGAAGAGGAAGTCGTTCCCGCGGAGCTCCGACGGACGGTGCCAGTAGAGCGACGGCAGGCCGGAGACCGCTCTCTTCTTCATCCACGCGAGTCGCGTCGGCATCTCTCCGCCGGTGAGGAACGAGAGCAGGTGGACGTGCGTGTAGTTCTCGGAGGCCATCATCTCGCCGGGCGCGAGCCGTCGCTGCGCCTCTTTCGCGATCTCGTCGTTGCCGACCGCGTAGACGAGATAGCTCGGCGAGACTCGCACCGGGCTTCGCGAGTACGACCATTCGACGGCGAGCAGCCGCTCCGGGGCGAGGGCGATCGCGCTCACCGCGGTCGTCACGATGGCGCAGAGCGCGCCCGACGCGACGATGAGAGCGCGCCTCCCGCGAAAGTCGACGATCCCGGTCGCAATCGCGCCAAGCAGCAGGAGCGGCGCCGCCCAGTGCGCGCCGGGACGGTTGCCGAGCGCGATGGTCGTGAACACGACGAACGGTGCGACGGCCGCGACGACCAGCGGCTTCGCTGCGTCGCAGCGCTTCCAGAGCAGTCCCAGCGCGACGACGCCCGCGACGAAGAGGAACGGCGTCGCGAGAAGCATGTTCGTGCCGAAGAACTCGAGCGCGCCGAGCGGGTCGAACGCACCGCCGCGATTGTGGCGTTCCTCAAGCTGAAAGGTGATGTTCACCCAGTCGTGCCGCGCTCCCCAGATCCAGAACGGGGCCGTCAGGGCGAACGCGAGCAGCGCGGCAAGCCACGGATGGCGCGTTCTCAGCGTCGCTCGCGCGACGGGAGAGAAGAAGAGAGGGACGATCGCCGCCAGCACCAGGACAACCGTGATCTTGGCGAGAAAGCCGATGCCGATCGCCACGCCGAATATCCACCAGCCGCGTGTCTCGCCCCGCGCGACGGCGACGGCGCCGAGCGTGGCGACGACGAACGCGGCGAGCATCGGGCTGTCGGTCCACGCGTAGAACGAGCCGACGAAGAAGATCGGCATCGCGTTGAGCGCCAGCCACGCGCGCTCCGCACCGTTGTCCGGGCCGCCCAGGCGCCGGACCAGGGGAGGGAGCGCGAGCGCGATGACGAGGCCGGCGAGAATCGACGGCAGCCGCACGGCAAGGGCCGTCTCACCGAGGATCGCGCGAAACGGGATCATCGACCAGAAGAGCAACGGCGTGTGGTCGAGGTAGCTCCAGTCGAGGTGCCGCGAGCAGTCCCAGTACTCGGCTTCGTCTCCGGAGATCGGCAGGACGATCGCGAGCGCGACCTTGATCGTGGTGAGGGCGAGGACGAGCAGCGCGTAACGCGAATTCAGAATTGAGAACCGAGAATTGAGAGATTGCGGAGCCGACGCATTCCGTCGAATCTCCGCCGCTGAGGCTTGTTCATCCGAGTGCATTAGGGTCGGGCTACTGGGAGCTACGTTGCCCGAAGGCATCGCGATCTCTCCATTCTCAATTCTGAACTCTCAATTCCGCCCCGGGGGCATCAGTCCCGCCGGCGTCCGCCGCGGCTGGCTCCACGCTCAGCGGCATGATCAGCCCGAGGTCGCCGAGGTCGCTGAACCAGTGGACGAACTCGTCGACCATGTCGACCTGGACGTAGTAGAGGCCCGGTTCGGCCGGCGCGTCGAACTCGACGTCGATGGCCTTCGAGGCGCCGGCGCTCCACTCGCCCATCGACTGTCCGTCGCGAAAGAGGTCGCGCGCGGGGGAGCGTGGCTGGCGGAAGAGCTCGGCCACGTCGGCCGGATGCGTCGGGAACGGGCCGAGAATCCGCGCGCCGAGCCGAATGCCGCGCTCTTTCTCGTCGGGCGCGGGCCACGCGGCGCCCGAGATGTTCCGGACCTCGACGGCGAACGAGACGCGCGTGCCCGGAGCGACCGTTCGCGGGAACTCACTCTTCGCTGTGAGGCTCGCAGCATACGGAGGCGGGTAGTAGGAGGACTTCAGCCACTCGCGAAACGCCTCCTCCGAATGATCGCGGCCCGTCGTCGCGAGCCATTTCTCGTAGAGGTCGAAGAACGCGTGGAGCGCGCAGGTGTCGCGATCGCACAGGTGGCCCTTGAGTCGCGACAACTCGGCCCGGGCCGAGTCGAGCGACTCGCCGCGCAGGAGGTGGGCGACGCCGGCCGCCCAGCCGCTCCTGTCGAGCCCGCTGTGGCAATGGAGGAGAATCGGCCGCGGCGCGCGGTCGATGGCCTGCACGAGCACGAGGGTCTCGATCCGAGGTGGCCAATCGAACGTCTCGAATCGCAGGTTGACCATTCCGACGCCGAGTTTCGCGGCTGCGTCGCGCGCCTCGCGGAACCAGGCGTGTTTCGGGTTCGGGCCGCGCAGGTTGACGATCGTGCGGATGCCCTTCGAGGTGACGGCGCGCGAGATTCCTTGGGCAGTCGGCTGGGGCGCGCGGTAGATCTCGCCCGGGAGCACTTCGCCGAGGTGGAACGAATGGACGCGCCAGTACCAGAGGGCGGCGACTGCGACGAGCAGCGCGGCGATCGTGACGGCGGCCGTCGCGATGCGACGACCGGAGCGGGGTGCGGGTATCGGGTCGGTCATTGGTCTCGGGCGGCAACGACGGCGCGCGCGGATCTCTTCCAGCAGGGCGCGCAGGCGCGGCTTTCGGTGCGCCTTACTGCGTGTCCTCTCCGAACAGGACGCTCTCGTACCGGTCGGCCTGCTGGGCGAGGTACGCGATGACGAGTATCGCAGCGGCCGCCTCGATCATGCCGAGCGGGAGCGTCGCGGTGAGGAGCATCTCGTCGCGAAGGACCGCGACGGCGCCGACGACGAGATGTGCGTTGAGCCCGAGCGCGCTCAACGCGCGGCGCTCGTCCAGGACCTTCGATGGGCCGATGATGCTCGTGAATCGCACGAAGGCCACGTTCTCGTGACGGAACTCGTGGAGGCGCACCCTGTGAGAGCGCGCGGAGTCGGTGGCGACCGTGAATTCGATCCACTTGTCGCCGTCTTCGCAGGCCCAGTCCCTTTCCTTGCCGATCAACTCTGCGAGCTCGTGTATGGTCATCGCCGCCCCCGGTGCACGCTCGGATTCTACCGCGCGAGAGGCGAATCGAGGACCGTTCGTGTCGAGGCGCGGGCGGGAAGGTGGTTGATGAAACGGGTCTGGCTCGACTACGATGTTTCCGGCCGTATCGACGCTACGACAGGTTTCCACGACGATGAATGTCAGCGAGCTCATGACCCGCGAGGTGATCACATTGCGCCCGGAGTCGAATCTGCGTGAAGCGATCGCGGTGATTCAGAAGTTCAGGATCCGGCACATTCCGGTGGTCGACGGGGGCAAGCTCGCGGGGATCGTGACCGACCGTGACATCAAGCGGGCGACTCCATCGATCCACGGCGGCGTCACGCAGGACGATTACGAGCGGGTCCTCGACGAGACGAAGCTCTTCCAGGTGATGACGCGCGACCCGATGACGGTCACGCCCGAGTCGTCCGTCAAGGAAGTCGCGAAGCTCCTGGTCGAGAAGAAGTACGGCGCGCTCCCCGTCGTCTCGGACGGCGCCCTCGTCGGAATCATCAGCGATATCGACCTGCTGCGCGTGCTCTACGACATGCTCTGAGCTCGCCGGCGTCAGAGTTCGAGCTTCGAAACCGTGCCGCACTCGAGCATCGTGCTTCCGTAGTACGGATTCCTGACCTTCTCGTCCGTCTGGAGCCACTTCTTGTAGGTGCTCGTCATCGGGCACTCGACGACCACGCGACCCTTGGCCAGGTCGGGGTTCGCGACGAGGAGCGCGAGTACTGCCTTGCTGAGCTCGCCGAACGCCTGCCGCGCCTTCACGATGTCCGACGCGCTCGAGACCACGCTCGCGGCCTGAGTCGCGATGGCGCCGTACTGGGCCTTCGCGGGTTCAGCCGCCGTCGACTCGAGCACGCGCGCGGCGCCCGCGACCGCGGAGGCCGCGGCGTCGACTCCGGTCGTGGTGTCCGAGGAGAGCGCCGTCTGAATCGTGCCGTAGCCCGCCATCATCGCGCCGAACGGGGCGCGCGACGGCTCGGGAAGGCTCGCCAGCGCGTCTGCAGTCGACGGCGCCGGTGCCGCTGCGCTCGACTCGGCGGACGCCGGGACTGCGGACTTGCCTCCCGGCTCTTCGCTGCATGCGGCGGTGAGAAGGATGACGAACGGGATGATCAGGCTCTTGCTCATGGGCGCTCTCCTGGCGGGTGCGACTCGTGCCGCGACCCTGAAGAACCCCGGCTCGCCGCGGGCCATTTCCTCCGGCCCGGTGAACTATCATGCTGGCGCATTCCCGCGGGGTGGCGGCGCGGAGCGCGGACGGAGGACGAGACGAGAGATGAGTGAGACGCTGGTCAGGATCGTGCGCAAGGAAGACGTCGAGGATCTCGCGATGCGAGGCATCGCGCTGGAAGAGGCCTCGCGACAGTTCGACCTCCTGCGCGATCCGACGCCGATGGTGCAGCGGCTCGACCGCCCCGCGAAGCCGGGAGACGGAGTCCGCAGGCTCACCAGCCTCGCCGCCACGGAGTTGGTCGATCGTGCCGACGCGGCGCGCCGGGCCGGGCGCGTCTCGAAGTTCGTTCCCGCTTCGGGGGCGGCTTCGAGGATGTTTCAGACGCTCACCGCCGCGGTCGACTCCTTCGAGCGAGGCGACGCCGACGCTCCCGAGGCGCCGGACGTGCGACGGTTCTTCGAGGGCCTCGATCGCCTGCCGTTCCGCCGTGAGCTCGCCTACAACGGCGTGGTCCCTACGCTCGCCGGCGACGAGCGCATGAACGCGCTCGCCCGCGTCCTCCGCCCCGGCGGGCTCGCCTACGCGGCGAAGCCGAAAGGGTTGATCGCGTTTCATCGCTACGGCGACGACGCACGCAGCGCTTTCGAAGAGCAGCTCGTCGAAGCGGGCCGCTACGCCACCGATGGCGGCGGGCGCTGTCGCGTTCATTGCACCGTTCCGGAGGGCTCGTCCGCTGATTTCGAATGGCTGCTCGACAGCCGGCGCGCAGAGATCGAGGCACGCGCGGGAGCGGTGGTCGATCTCACGCTTTCGACGCAGAAGCCGTCGACAGACACGATCGCGATCACTCCCGACGGAGGCCTGTTCCGCGACGCCGACGGGCGGATGCTCTTCCGGCCCGGAGGTCACGGGGCGCTGCTTTCGAACCTTCAGGACTTCGGCGGCGACATCGTCGTCGTCAAGAACATCGACAACGTGGTACCGGAGGACCGGATGGGGATCGTGGTCTTCTGGAAGAAGGTCCTCATCGGGTACCTCGTGACGCTGCAGGAGGCGGTGAGTCGTTACCTTCGAACGCTGCAGGACGACGGCCACGACGATGCGATGCTCGACCAGGCTCTCGACTTCGCGGCGACGCAGCTTTCGATCCCCGACACGCGGGGCGTCAAGTCGTCTGATATCGGGACGAAGCGGGCGTTCCTGTTGCGCAACCTCGATCGCCCGATCCGGGTCTGCGGCGTGGTGCGCAACGACGGCGAGCCGGGTGGCGGCCCGTTCTGGAGCCGCGGCGTCGACGGGAGCGCGAGGCTGCAGATCGTCGAGTCGGCTGAGGTCGACATGTCGGACGAGGAGCAGAAGGCGATCTGGTCGTCGTCGACGCACTTCAATCCGGTCGATCTCGTGCTGGGGACGCGCGACTGGCGCGGCGACGCCTACTCGCTCGACATGTTCGCCGAGCCGCGTGCGGTCTTTCGCGCGAAGAAGTTCAGCGGCGGCCGCGAGCTGATCGCGCTGGAGCGCCCGGGGCTCTGGAACGGCGCGATGGCTTACTGGAACACGGTCTTCGTCGAAGTTCCGCCCGCGACCTTCGCACCGGTGAAGACGGTGTTCGACCTGCTGCGCCCCGAGCATCAACCGTAGCGCACGGCTCTTCGTGTCGCGACGGCGTGCTACCATCGTTCCAGTTGGACGCCGCGCGTGGCGGCATGCTCCACGGATAGACTTCGAAGCAGACGAATCAGGGGGGAATCATGGCCAAGGGAAACAACGCGAGAAAGAAAGAGACCAAGAAACCCAAGAAGGACAAGAAGGACAAGAAGTAGCCGGCGCGAGAGGATCGGTCTAACGCGCGGCGGCGGCTGCCGCTGCCGCGAGCACGTCGCGCACCGGGACCCCGCGCTCCCGCGCGATCTTCGCGCAGCATTCGTACTCCGGCGCCAGGTTGATCACATGGCCGCCGAGTGAGCTGCGCTTGCACGCGATCTCTCCGAATTCGGTCGTCACGGCCACGGTTTCGCGTTCGAGCTCGATCCTTCCCATCTCCACGAACCGCACGCCGATCGTCGAGGTCTCGTGGAAGATCGTCGCCGCGAGAGAGTCGCGCTGCTCGACTCTCCCGATTGCGCGCAACAACGTTCCCGGCCGGTTTTTCTTCATCTGCAGCGGCTGGAAGGTCACCTCGAGCGCTCCCGCCTCGTAGAGCCGCTCCATCGCGAATCCGAGCACTTCGGGGCTCGAGTCGTCGAGATCGCACTCGACCACGACCACGCGCGCTGTGGGCGTCTCCTCGAGCAGCTCTCCCTCGAAGACGCGGAGGACGTTAGGGAAGCGCTTGACCTCGCGCCCGCCCAGGCCGTAGCCGATCCGGTCGACGCGCATCGGCGGCTGCGGGCCAAATGCCTTGCCGTACTCGGCGAGGATGAGCGCGCCAGTGGGCGTGCAGAACTCGCCCGCGATGTCGAGCTGGTAGCTGGGGATTCCGCGGAGCAGCTCCGACGCCGCTGGCGTCGGCACCGGGATCGAGCCGTGGCGGCAGTCGACGCGACCCGATCCGACGTGAACCGCGGAGCCGCGAAGCTCGTCGACGCCGAGCGCGTCGAGCGCGACCGCGACCGCGACGATGTCGACGATCGAGTCGATCGCACCGACCTCGTGGAGGTGGACCTTTTCCGTGGCGACGCCGTGGATCTTCCCTTCGACCTCGCAGATCTTCCGGAACATCGAGACGGCGCGCTCCTCGGCCCGCGCCGCGAGCCCGTGCCCGCGAACGATCTCGAGAATGTCGCCGAGCCCGCGATGCGCGCGTGACTCGTCGGCCGTGAGCCGGACGTCGAACCGCGTGCCGGTCGTGCCGGCGCGCTTGTCGCGCGTGACGACGAGCTCGTACCCGTCGAACGGGAGCTTCGCGAGCGCGCCGCGGATCACCTCCGCGTCGACGCCGAGGTCGATGAGGGCGCCGACGGCCATGTCGCCGGCGATGCCTGCAGAACAGTCGAAGTAGAGCGTGGGCATCGTGTCGCGATGATTGTAGCGAAAGGCAGGCCAGAGGCCAGAGGCGAAAGGTCAGAGCAGGCGAGAGGCGAAGTGGCGAGAGGCGAAGCGCAGGCGAGCTCGGAGTACGTCGCGTTCGGCCGCGGAAGCGGCCGGATTCTCGATAGTCCTGCCCGTGAGGGCGGGGATTTGCGACGCGCTCCGAAATCGTACGGCGATAGTCAGAACCTGCCGTCGATGGTCGCCATCGCGCGCGTGAGCTCTTTCTCGGCGAGCTCGTCGAGCTTCGGGATGATCCCGGCGCACTCTCGCGCCACGGACGCGGCCCAGAGAACGTACTCGCGCCGTCGCTCGAGCGACCAGCCCGTGGGGGGGCGTGACGCGACGTCGCGGATGTTGGAGATCTTGTCGGCAATCTTCACGAGTTTCGCCTCACGCGACACGCCGCCCGCGCGCTCGAGCTGAATCCGCCGCCGCTCCTGCCGCGGAAGCGTCGTGTCGTCAGTGACCTCGGCGACCACCGCTGCGACCGCGGGGCCGAAAAGCTCCCGGATCTCCTCGATCGTCGTCTCTGTATCTTCGACCGTGTCGTGCAGGAGTGCAGCGATCAGGGTGGTCTCGTCGTCGACTCCCGCCTCGATGACGAGTACCTCGGCGACCTCGATCGGATGGTTGATGTACGGCGACGAGGCATCGTCCTTCCGACGCTGGAAGCGGTGGCGGTCGGCCGCGAAGGCGACCGCGCGAAGGATGCGGGAGGGGCTCGTCGGCATACTCGTGATCCCGCCCAGCCCAGGCCCGGCGCTCCGGACCGTCCAGGCGGGTAGCGGGATGGCCCATTATGGTTCATCCGCCGCGCCGTCCGAAAGCCGAGGCGAATCGCACGAGAAGCGTGACGAATTCGACGCCGGACACGCCGGCACACGACGGTATGCTAGTCGGCATTCCGGGAGGTGCTGCCGAATGTCTCGAAGATCCGTGCTCGCTTTGTCCATCGTCTTCGCCGCGTCGTTCGTGCTTGCGGACGACAGTCCGGACATCGACGCGCTCGGCTGGATGGCCGGAGCCTGGAGCGTCGCGGCGGACGACCGGCTCGTCGAGGAGATCTGGATGGCGCCGGCGGGCGGAACCATGATCGGTGCCGGCCGCACCGTGAATGGCGACAAGACGAAGTTCTTCGAATTTCTGAGAATCGTCGAGAAGGACGGGACGCTCGTTTACATCGCGAGCCCCCGCGGCGGAGCGACGACCGAGTTCGCGATGTCGCAGATCGGTGCGTCGAGTGTGACGTTTGCCAACCCGAAGCACGACTTCCCGCAGAAGATCACCTACCGGCGGGATGCCGATAAGCTTTGCGCGCGTGTGGAAGGCGAGGGAGAACCGGCTGAGGAATGGTGCTACTCGCCCGCGGCGACGCGCTGAGCGGGAGATGGCCTTCGACATGCGCGGCGTCTCACTCTCCGCAACCTGCGCGCACCGCGCCCCTCGCGCGCCTGCGTCCGTCCCTCTATACTGCCGGGACACGAGTCGCACTCGAATCGAATGGGTTTGAAACCGGGCGATACGGCAGGCGTCTACGAGATTCTCTCGCTCATCGGGGCCGGGGGGATGGGCGAAGTCTGGCGCGCGCGCGACACTCGGCTCGGCCGCGAAGTCGCGATCAAGGTCCTTCCCGACGAGTTCGTCGAGAACGCCGACAGGCTGGCTCGATTCGAGCGTGAAGCCCGCGTACTCGCCTCGTTCAACCATCCCCGCATCGCGTCGATCTTCGGTCTCGACCAGCACGAGGGGCGGATGCTGCTCGTCATGGAGCTCGCTCCGGGCGAGACGCTGGCGCAGCGGATCGGCCGCAGGCCGATTGCGGTGCGCGAGGCGATGGAGATCGCGATGCAGATCGCGGAAGCGCTCGAGGCGGCGCACGAGAAGGGCATCGTGCATCGCGACCTCAAGCCGGCGAACGTGAAGGTCTCCGACGACGGCGAGGTCAAGGTTCTCGACTTCGGCATCGCGAAGGTATTCGAGCAGGACGAGATCTCGGGCGGCAACGACGACACGAAGTCCCCCACGGTCGTGAAGACCGCGTCGGGCGCCGGCATGATCATGGGAACCGCCGCGTACATGGCACCCGAGCAGGCGCGCGGCAGGAAGGTCGACCGTCGCGCCGACGTCTGGGCGTTCGGCGCGACACTCTGGGAAATGTTGACGGGCACGCGGCTCTTCAGCGGCGAGACCGTCACCGACACGCTCGCCGCGGTGCTGCGTGAGGAGGCCGACCTGTCCGCGCTTCCCGCCGATGTGCCGGAGCCCGTGCGGCGCCTGATCCGGCGTTGTCTCGTGAAGGACGCGAAGCACCGGCTGCGCGACATTGGTGACGCGCGACTCGAGA
>JAMPYE010000116.1 GCA_023700825.1 Thermoanaerobaculia bacterium
ACACCCGTTCCCATTCCGAACACGGCAGTTAAGCCTCTCAGGGCCGATGATACTGCGCGGGCAACTGCGTGGGAAAGTAGGACGCCGCCGGATCCTTTCTCCACAATGCAAAACGCCCTCCTCACCAGGAGGGCGTTTCGCGTTTCTCCACGTTCGCCCTTGCCGGGCCAACGGTTCACCTCTCGTCCGCATAGATCTTCACGTGCGGGATGCCGTCGGGGCCGATGGATCCCCGGTACATGCCGCTCGTGTTGAACGGCATCGCGAACCTGCCTTTTCGATCGAGCGCGATCACTCCGCCCGTGCCGCCGGCCTCGACCAGCTTCTTCATGACGACCTGGTCCGCCGCCTCGGCGACGGTCGCTCCGCCGAATTCCATGCGGGCCGCGATGTCACGGGCCACCGTGTATCGAATGAAGAACTCACCGTGTCCCGTCGCGGAAACCGCGCAAGAGTCGTTGCTCGCGTAGGTTCCGGCGCCCACGATCGGGGCGTCTCCGACACGGCCGAACCGCTTGTTCGTCGTGCCTCCCGTCGAGGTTCCAGCGGCGAGATTGCCCTGGCGGTCGAGGGCGACCGCGCCGACAGTTCCGTACTTGGGGTCCGGCGGATCGGGCAGTCTTCCGATCGCTCCCTCTCGTTTCTCGTCGACCAGTGCCTTCTGAAGCTGCTTCCAGCGCTTCTCGGTCCAGAAGTACGATGGATCGACGATGTCGAGCCCCTGAGCGGTGGCGAACACTTCCGCCCCTCGGCCGATCAGGATCACGTGCGGTGATTTCTCCAGCACGGCACGGGCTGCGCTGATCGGGTTTCGAATGATCGTGATCCCGGCGACGGCGCCGGCCATCATCGTCCGGCCGTCCATGATCGCGGCGTCGAGTTCGTTCGTTCCCTCGTGCGTGAATACCGCCCCTTTGCCGGCATTGAACAGCGGTGAGTTTTCGAGCACGCGAATCGAGGCCTCGACCGCATCGACGGCGGACCGCCCGTCCTTGAGCCGCTCGTATCCGGTGCGCAATGAAAGCTCGAGCGCGGCGCGGTACTCCGCTTCGAGCTCGGGTGTCATTTCGGCGCGGGTGATCGTTCCGGCTCCGCCATGGATCACCAGCGTGATCGGCGCCGAGCGTTCGGCTGCGGTCACGGGCGTCGCGACGGCAACCATCAGGAGGAAGGTAAGGAAAGCTCGAGTCATGAAGGCCTCCGGCGTTGATGGTATCGCGGAGACACGCGCTCGATCGAGACGGTAAGATCATGCAGAATGCGCAACCCCTGCTGGCGGAAGGACACGACGAATATGCGACTGGTACGCGCGATGACGATTCTCCTCGTCGGATGCCTCCCGCTCTGCGCCTTCGCGCAGAGCGCACGAGAGGACTGGCAGACTCTTCGCACCGAGCACTTTCGCGTTCACTACACGCCTGCGTTCGAGCCGTGGGCGAGGCAGGTGGCGTCGAAGCTCGAGTCGATCCGGACGGTCGTCGATTCCGAAGTCGGATATCTGCCTCCCTACGTAACCGACGTGATCGTCGCCGATCCCGTCGCGCAGGCGAATGGCTCGGCCTGGCCGTTTCTCGGCGCGCCCCGCATGGTCTTGTGGGCGTCGCCACCTCCGCCCGCCAGTGCCCTCGGCCACCAGAGCGACTGGGGCGAACTGCTGGCGATCCACGAGTGGGTCCACGTCGCGCATCTCACGCGGCCGTCACGGCGTCCGCTCGCGCGTCTCCAATGGGCTCTGTCACCTATCGCGCTGGGGCCGATCTCGACGGCCCCGCGCTGGATCAGCGAAGGGTACGCGACCGTCCTCGAAGGGAAGCTGACGGGACAGGGGAGGCCATACAGCGACTACCGCGCGGCGATCCTGCGCACATGGGCACAGGCCGGGAGGCTGCCGACGTACGAACAGCTCGACTCCGACGCGTCGAGCTGGATGGGGATGTCCATGGCGTATCTGGCCGGCTCGGCATACCTCGAGTGGCTCGTCGAGCGGGAAGGGGACGCAAGCCTCCGTAACCTGTGGGCGAGAATGACGGCGAGGCAGTCGCGGTCGTTCGACGAAGCCTTCGAGGGGGTGTACGGCGACTCGCCTAAAAAGCTTTACCGGCGATTCACCGCAGAGCTCACGCACCGCGCGATGCTCGTCGAGGGCGCTGCCGCCGCGTCACAGCGACCGGGCGACCTCTGGATGGATCTGAGCTGGACGACGGCCGAGCCCGACATCTCCAGCGACGGGAAGCAGCTCGTGACGATCGTCCGAGGCCGCAACAAGCCGGCGCGTCTCGCCGTCTTCTCGACGGAGCCCGACAGCAACGCGGAGACGGAGCGGAGTCAGCGCATCGAGAAGATGCTCGCACGCGACCGGGAGGACGTCGCACCCGTTAGGCGAAAGCCGCTCGAGCGGAAACCGAAGGCGGAGCTCGTCCTCCGGCCCGGCGAGGTAGTCGGGGGCGCCCGCTGGATCGGCGGGACGGGAGACGTGCTCTTCACGCTTTTCGCTCCCGACGCAGACGGCTTTCTGCATCCGGATATCTTCCGGTGGTCGCCGGGCGCCCCGGCCGCGGCCCGCCTGACCGCCGGCGCGGATCTCCGAGACGTCCGCCCGTCAAGTGACGGAAGCTTCGCACTCGCGATCCGAAACCGATTCGGTCTCTCGGAAATCGTTCACGTGAATCTGGCAACGGGCGATTGCCGGACACTCGCGGGACCGGCTCTCGATGGCCAGTTCGCCGAGCCGGCGCTGCATCCGGATGCAACCCGCTTCGCGATGATCCGAAGACGAGCGGGAAGGTGGGAACTCGTCGTCCGCGGGATCGCGAGCGATGCGACGGAGGCGGCGATCACCTTCGAGGGCATCGTAGCGCAGCCGGCCTGGTCGGGCGACGGCCGCACGCTGTTCGCGACGGTGGCGCGCGACGGATTCATCGAGATCTCTCGATTCGACTACGACCCGACGGCCGGCACTCTCCGCGAACGCGGACACGTCACCCGCGGCGCGGGAGCATCGTTCGCCCCGGCGGTCTCCGACGATGCGCTCTGGTTCCTGGCACTGGATCCGGATGGCCTTGATCTTCGCCGCATGCCGCTCACGAGCACGGAGGAAGCGCTTCCAACCCCGGAGATTCCTGCGGGCACGCAGCCGGTAGTGCGGAGGGCCTTCGAGGGAATCCCGGCACCGCTCGCGAGAAAGGATCTCGCCGATTCCTCGCCTTACGGCTTCGGCCGGCAGGAGCTTTCGCCGCTCTTCGGGGGCGGCTACTCTCCGTCGGGAAGCGCGTTCGAAGGGGGAGCGAGGCTCGGGGACATCCTCGGCCGCCTGGAAACGCTTGCACTGATCTCCGCAGGATCGAACGGCGCCGTGAACGGTGGATCACTTTCGGCGAGGACGCGCGCGTTTCCCGTCGATCTGGCCGCGCGCGTTTTTACCTACGAAGAGTCGCCGTCAGAGCAAGAGGATGGAACGCTGTCGACCTCTCCCGATCTGGACCGCGTCGGAATCGAGGCGTGGCTGTCGCACGATCGTCGCTGGCGCGGGGGGGCGTTGCGCAGCAGAGCGGCACTCTACGGCAGCGATGTCGAGATTGTCGGCCGCGATGGATTCACGCAGCTCGGATTCGCGATGGGCGCCAGGCTCGCGCACGCGCCGATGCTGCCGAATGGCACGCTCGTTCCGCTTACTCTCGACGTCTCGGCGCAGGCGGGTGACACGGACGAGGAGAGCTGGACTCGCGCTCGCGGTGCGCTGACGATCGCGATCGTGGCCGGAGGCAAAGGCGCTACGCTCTTGCTCGAGGCAGGCACGGCGGGAAACGACACGCCCGAGTTCGAGCACTTCGAGATCGGAGGCGTGCGCGGATCGCTGTTGCCCGACGCCGCCACTGCAAATCGAGTGAGCGTTCCGGCGTTTCCGACCGGTGTCCTTCGCGGCCGGCGCTACGATGCCGCTCGGCTCGATCTGCGCGCGGGCGGCGGGCTGCCGACCTTGTTCGTGCAGCGGGTGAAGGCCGATGTGAGTGCGGGCGACGACGAGCTGAGCCTCGCAGGGCTCGAGTGGTCGCTGGATGTCGAATCGGTGCCGATCGCGCGGATTCCGGCGCTGGAGCTTCGGTTAGGGACGGCACGAGTGCTCGACGACGGGCTTCTGGAGGACGAAACGTCGTTCTGGGTCACGATGCGATGGAAGCCCTGAGCCGCGCCGTCACCCGTTCGATCAGTCGAACATTCCGAGGTAGCGGAGGCGGAGCAGGACGGAGCGTCCGTCGAGCGAGGATGTACCGAGCGTGGACCGCGCAGAGGCGCGATCGGCGCGCAGGTCGTTGATCTCGACGGCGACCGACCAGCCGTCGAGGGGCTCGAGTATGGCGGCGACGGCGACAGCCGAGCCATCCTCGTCGTTGTTCTCTGCGCCGCTGAAGTCGCGCTCGCTCGTCTCGAACCAGTCGACACGCGATGAAAGTCGTAGCTTCCGCAGTTGCCAGCTGAGGAGCGCGTACGTCGACACGAATCTCGCGTCGACGGCATCGCCCGGGGCGAATCCCATACCCGTATCGCCGCGCATGTGCTCTGCGGCGAAAGTCAGTGACTCCACGGGGTGGAACTCGAGACCAAACAGATCGAAGGACGTACGCCACGAATACTCGTCGTCGTGGAGCGCGCGATCTCCGCGCGAGTCATAGCGCGTCCATTGGGTGACGATCCCCCGAGGAGCATCGAATCGGACGCGGGCGGACCATCCGGCGCGGCCGTCGAGATCTTCTCCCAGTGGCGTCGTTCCCGACTTCTGTGCGGGGAACGATGTCGAAAACGAAGGCAGGGGCGGCAGCGGGAGCTCTTCGTTCAACACGCTCAGCCGGCCGCCCGACGCCCATCCACGCCAGCCAAGCAGCGTTCCAGCCGTGTCATTCCCACCGAACGCCGTCGCCGCTGCGCGAAGGCGATAACCGGGGCGGAGCTGCAGGCGATAGTCGACATCGATCCCGGTCGGTCGGACTTCCTCTGCGATCCAGCTGTTGATCGTCGAAAGCGAGATCAGGTAAGGCGACGACCAGAGCTCGCCGACGTTCTCCCGGGACGTCGGAAGGAACATCATTCCCGCGCGGGCGCGAATCCGGCCTCCGGCGAGATTCCGTGCAGTTTCCAGCCAGAGTTCGGTGAGGCCAAGCTCGCCTTCCGTGGCCGTGCCGGAATCCGAGCGCGCGAGGATGTGCGCCCACGCGGACCACGACTCGTCGAATGAGACGAGCGCGCCGGCCTGAAGTCCGAGGGTGCCGACCTCTTCCGTGGAGCCGGGCGTGGCGTCTCCTCCCGTGAGTTTTCCGAACCCGCCATCGAGCCAGCTGACGGGACCGTCCGCAGACACTCCGTCCGCCGACGTCAGGATCGAAACGCGAACGTCGGCGGCACCGAGCGAGCCGGCAGACACGGCAGCAAGGAGTACGACCAGGGGGAGAAGCTCAGCGATGCGCCTCATTGGTGGTTCTCGGGTCGGGCCAGAGCCCGATCATCTCGTGGGCGTAGTCGATCGTGACGACGAATCGCGAGAGAACACGATTGCCGACCCGAGGCTCGACGACGGGAATCACGGCGACGTCGAGGTCGTCGAATCGAATTCCGCCAACCTCCATCGTCACGGCGGCGCGCGCCGAATCTCCGCCGTCCACGAATTCCGCGGGAACGATCGCGCTGTCGGGCAGGGCCGTGTCGACGATGGCCCAGGTCTTCCGTCCGTTGATCCGCACCGGCACGCGTGGCGGCCCGCCGGCGAATTTCCAGGGAGTGATGTCGGGCTGAGCTCTCGGCCAAGCGCCGACGATCAACAACCCCCGGAAGTAATCGATCGTCGCGATCTTTCCCCGGAATGCATCCGCGCCGAGAAGCCCGTCGGCCGGGATTTCCGCGATGTCGAGGCCCGTGGCCCGAACGTGCGTCAGGAGGGTACCGCCCAGCAAGATCCTCGTGCCCGCACGATTGCTCCGGAGAGAGGAACTGATCGCCGTCCGCGGAAGTGCGGATGCCACGACCAGCGTGGAGTCGAGCCCGTTCACCTCGGCGCGAATGCACGCGAGGTTGGATCGCATGAACAGGCCGACGTTGTTCTCCGGAATCCGGGGCTCGATGGACGGCAGACACGATGAGGCCCCGGCGAGCACGAGCAGGGCCAGGCCCAGGGGCACGGTGCGAAGGTTGGCCATGGAACTCGACGAGAATAGCGAATCGGAAGCTGCGCAGGAAGCGCGGAAGGGCGCGACCTTCGAGCGGCGTATCCGTACAATGTGCTCGACATGAGAAATATCTTCGTCGCCGCCGCGCTGGCCTCCGCGCTCTCGTGCGTGAGCGTTCCCGCTCCGCAACCCGTGGCCGTATCCCGGCCGGACGATCCTCCGATCACGGCAGCGGCGTTTTCACGAGATCGATCCACGCTCTGGTTCGCGGTCGGCAGGGGGCGCTGCGATGTTCGTGCGCTGGCGATCGAGGCGAAAACCGAGCGCGTCGCCTTCTCTCTCGACTCCTGCCCCGGGTCGATCATCGTGCTCGAGGATGAGTCGCTTCTTCTCACCGACGGCACTCGGTTCGGCGCATGGCGGCGCCCCGACGGCTCGGAGGTCATGCCCGCGAGCGAGGTCGTCGCAGCCGCCGATGCCTCCAACTATGTGATCGCTCGTGATGGAAGACTCGTCTGGAAGCGGGGAGCGCTCGAGACCGAGGTCGGGTCCCGGGAGTCCGTGCGAGAGCTCAGGCTCCTTCGTGTTACCGGAGATCTGCTCGCGATCACGCACAGGGCTGAAGGCGAACTGATCGTGAGGATGACCGCCGCGGGAGCGAACGACGTGAGCCCGGTGTTCACAGCGATCGACTCGTTCGACGTGGCGCCGAGGGGCGACGAGATCGTCTTCTCGGCGAGACGGGAGAGCGGGTTCGACGTTGCGATTGCGTCCCTGGACGGGACGAAGCTGAACTGGGTCGCCCCCGATCCCGCTGATGAGGTGGTTGTCACCTGGGCCCCTCGCGGCAACAAGATCAGCTACCTCCTCCGAGGCCTCGATTCGACGGTCGTTCGAACGGTTCACGTTCCGACCGCGTTCCAGCTCACGTTCGACACACCCTACATGGCGGTGCGCGGGATTGCGTGGGAGCCGCGCGCGGAGCGTTTCGCGATGATTCTCGACGGACCGACGGCATCGCCGCACATCGACTGGATCGAGTATGGAGGCAGCAGGAGAGAGACGCTCGTTGCTGCCCGGAATCTCGTCGTGCGCGAGCCCGAGCCGATTGCGTTCGGCTCGTCGAAGGCCCTGCTTCTTCCCCCGCCGGCGATCAGGTACGGCGAGACTCTGCCGTTGTTCGTTCGTTTGACGGATGAGCCGCTCTCCTGGAGCCCGGATCTGCAGGATCTCGCGTCGCTTGGCGGCGGGATCCTCGTCGTCCCCGCGGGCGCGTGGGGTGACGGCAAGACGCTGGCGGACGTCCTGGGCGCGCTGACGTGGGTCGATCCGGGCAGGATCGTCGTGATCGACCCGCCGGCACGACTCGCGGCGGGAACCTCCGGATTCACGACGGGCAGAACGCTTCTGACGCTCGGAACGAAACAGGCACCCGGGCGGGTTTTCAGTCTGCGTGAGCTGCCCGAGGGCGGGTCGGCAGTCGAGGCCGCCGACTGGCAGGGCGCGATGGTCTACCTGCGTGGCGAGTTCAAGACGAAGCGATGACTGACGTGGCGGGCAAAGCGACGAAATCGACGTCGCGGGAGTACCTCGAAGCGATCCTCATCGCGCTCATCTTCGTCAACTTCGCGAGGATCTTCGTCTTTCAGGCCTTCAAGATTCCGAGCGGGTCGATGATCGACAACCTGCTCGTAGGCGACCACGTCGTCGTCAACAAATTCGTTTACGGACCTCAGGGCCCCGGCATTCTCACCGCGCTTTTCCCCGTTCGGGAAGTCCGCCGGGGAGACATCGTGGTGTTCCGGTACCCGTCGGATCCCGACATCGACTACGTCAAGCGAGTGATCGGGCTGCCTGGCGACGAAGTCGAGATTCGTGACAAGGTCGTCTACATCGACGGAGAGCGGCTTGACGAGCCCTACGTGATCCATCGGGACCCGCTCGTGATTCCGAACAAGCCGCTGCTCTCGATGAAGATCCGGGACCAGTTCGGCCCGGTCCGGATCCCGGATGGACAGTACTTCATGCTGGGAGATAATCGTGACGAGTCGAGAGACTCGCGCTATTGGGGAACGGTTTCGCGGGGATTGATCAAGGGGCGCGCTTTCGTGGTCTACTGGTCTTACTCTGAGCCGCCCGCGCCCTCCGATGCTACGCTCGGGCAGCGATTGGCGGAGCTCGCTGGTGTGGCGCTGCACTTTTTTTCGAGCACGCGCTGGGACCGTACGTTCTTCATCGTGGACAGCGAGTATCACTATCACGCGGAGCCTGGGGGATCGAAGGGCGAATGAACATCGAAACCGGAGAGCGCGAAGAGGCGACCGAAACCGAGCATGCCGTTCCATCGGTTCCGGTCGTCGTCGACCGCGAGCACCACTGCATCTCCCGAACTCTGATCCCCGAGAGCACGCTCAAGGTGCTCTACCGGCTGCACCGAAGCGGGTTCAAGGCGTATCTGTGCGGTGGGAGCGTTCGCGACATGCTGATGTCGCGGACACCGAAGGACTTCGACATCGCGACCGACGCGCACCCGATGCAGGTGCGGCGCCTGTTCCGGAACAGCCGGATCATCGGCCGGCGATTCCGCCTGGTTCACGTCGTCTACCAGGAAGGCGTCGTGGAAGTCGCCACGTTCCGGCGCGAGCCCGGGCAGCGCGACGACGGCGAATTGCTGGTGACCGACGACAACACCTTTGGAACGCCGGAGCAGGACGCGCGGCGCCGCGATTTCACGATCAACGGGCTCTTCTACAACATCGCCGACTTCTCGATCATCGACTATGTCAGCGGGCTGGCGGACCTCGACAACCGCCTCGTCCGCGTCATCGGCGACCCGGACGTGCGCTTCCGTGAGGATCCCGTGCGGATGATGCGTGCGATCGAGTTCGCCTCGAGGCTCGACTTCGAGATCGAAGCGGACACATGGGACGCGATCGTTCGACATCGCGACGACATCCTCAAGGCGTCGCCCGCGCGCGTCTCCGAAGAGATTCTCGAACTGCTCCGTCGGGGCTGGTCGCTCGACGCATTCGAGCTGTTGGTCGAGACGAGGCTCCTCGAGCCCCTGATGCCGGAGCTTTTCGCCTCGCTCACATCGGGAGACGCGGAGTACTTCTGGCGAATGCTCGAGGTCCTCGACCGGACGATCCAGGCGGGAAGGGTTTTCGGTGACGGGGTCTTCTGGGCCGTGCTGATGCTCCCCGGGTTCTTTAAGGCCGTCGAGCAGGAGGAGAGCTCGCGCGGCGAGCGGCTCAAGCCCGCCGATGCGTTCTCCCTGGTGAGGGACGTCGTCGCCCCGGTGGCGGCGCGCCTCGTTTTTCCGTCGGGAGTAAGGCACCACGTCGAGCAGTCTCTGGAGTCGCTCTGGCGAATCCAGGAAGTTCCCTCCGACCGGAAATCCCAGTGGCGCCTCGTCTTCCGGGAGCACTTCGGCGACGCCCTCGCGCTCTTCGAGCTGCACGCGCTCTCGTCGGGACGCAACGTGGAGCTCTTCAAGGAATGGAAGGCGTTCGCACGCCGAGTGCAACGACAGGAAGAACCCGCACCTCAGGCGCCCCGCACGGGACGCCGCCGGCGTCGCCGGCGCTGAGTCGCCTCCATCCGCGCAATTCTGGCTCGTCGCGCGCGTTCCTGCGAGAATGCGGGGCATTCCCGCTGGAGACGATCATGAGCGACCTGCCGATCTACCTCGACCACCACTCGACGACTCCGTGCGACCCGCGGGTCGTCGAGAAGATGCTGCCGTTCTTCTACGACAACTTCGGCAACGCCGCCGCCGCGACGCACGCGCACGGACGCCGAGCCTCCGCCGCGCTGGAAGACGCGAGGGCGAGCGTCGCCGCGGGCCTTGGCTGCCTGCCGTCCGAGGTCTACTTCACGTCGGGCGCGACCGAGTCGAACAACATCGCGCTGCGCGGGATCGCGCTCGATCCGGGCGCGCACGTCGTCACCAGCGCGGTCGAGCACTCGTCGATCTTCCAGCCGCTCGAGCAGATGAGGCGCCTCGGAATCGAGCACACCATCGTGATGCCGGATCGCCGGGGATTCGTGGCTCCGGACGCCATTCGCGAAGCGATTCGCGAGTCGACCGTGCTGGTGAGCGTGATGGCGGCGAACGCGGAATTCGGAACGCTCGAGCCCGTACGAGAGATCGGCGAAGTCTGTCGCGAGCGGGGCGT
>JAMPYE010000117.1 GCA_023700825.1 Thermoanaerobaculia bacterium
CATCCCGTACTGCGACGTGCCCGCCGAGATCGCGTCCTTGATCAGTTTCGTCTTTTCCTTGTTCTCGATGCAGTCCTTGATGTAGTTCGTCGCCACCATGACCTCGGCGGCCGGCACGCGGCCGAGGCCGTCGGCGCGCGGCAGAAGGCGGAGCGAAATGACCGCCTTGAGAACCGCGGCGAGCTGCAGGCGGATCTGCTTCTGCTGGTGCGGCGGGAAGACCGAGATGATGCGGTTGACCGTCTCGGTCGCGTCCATGGTGTGGAGGGTCGAGAGGACGAGGTGGCCCGTCTCGGCCGCGGTGAGCGCAGTCTCGATCGTTTCGTAGTCGCGCATTTCGCCGACGAGGATCACGTCGGGGTCCTGGCGGAGGGCGCTTCGCAACGCCTGCGAGAACGACTTCGTGTCGACCTCGACCTCGCGCTGGTTGACGATCGACTTCTTGTCGCGGTGAAGGAACTCGATCGGGTCCTCGACCGTGATGATGTGCTCGGTGCGGTGCGCGTTGATGTAGTCGATCATCGCGGCGAGCGTCGTGGACTTGCCCGAGCCGGTGGTTCCGGTGCAGAGAATCAGGCCGCGCGTCTCCTCGCAGATCTTCTCGATGACCGCGGGGAGCATCAGCTCGCGGACCGAGTTGATCTTCACCGGGATGACGCGGAGGACGAGACCGACCGTGCCGCGCTGCTGGAAGATGTTGCAGCGGAAGCGGCCGAGCCCCGGGACCGAGTAGGCGAAGTCGATCTCGAAGTTGTTCTTGAACTTCTCCTTCTGCCGGGACGACATCATCGAGAAGGCCATCGCGATGGTGTCTTCCTGCATCAGGCGCTTGAGCTCGACGAGCGGCAAAAGCTGGCCGTCGACGCGGATGACGGGGTGCGAGCCGACCTTCACATGGAGATCCGAGGCCCTGCGCTCCGCGGCGATCTTCAGCAGATCGTTGATATGCATGACGTTACCCCCAGACTACAACGCAACGTTGTCGAGGCATTGTATCGCGAGAAGCAGGCGAGAGGCGAAAGGCGGGAGGCGATGATCAGGCGGGGGTGGCAGCGCCGGCCAGAGTCCCCGGAGATTCTGAAGCGGCGGTACGTCCGGAAACCGAAATGAAGAATGTCGAATGAAGAATGTTGAATTGAGAAATATGACCCGGAAATGCCAGGTAATGGCCTCGTTGCTTCATTCTTCATTCCTCATTCTTCATTCGACATTTCGAAGTTCTTCCTCTTCCGGCGAACACCGTCTCCCGCCCGCTCATCGCATCCCGCCACTCGCCGCCCACCTCCCCGTGGCCAGCAGGAATACTGTCCCTCCGGATCGCCGTTTCCCTGCCCGGTCGAGGGTCCTTACCCCCGTCTTTTCAGACTGTTCGATTGATGCGCCGCCGTCCGGCGACGCGAGATTCCAGCGAAGCGAGAAAGGTGTAATCCACACATGCAGGCCAATGATCTCCGCAATGGGATGGTAGTTCTCTTCGACGGCGACCTCTGCCGCGTCATGGAGTTCCGGCACCACACGCCGGGCAACCTCCGCGCGATGGTGCAGGCGAAGCTCCGCAACCTCCGCACCGGCAACCAGTTCGAGCACAGGTTCCGTTCGGGCGACCAGATCGAACAGGCGTTCATCGATCACCACGAGCTGGAGTTCATGTACGCCGACGCCGGGGGCTACCACTTCATGAACACCGAGAGCTACGAGCAGGTCGAGCTTTCGAGCGACGATCTCGGCGACGCCGCGCAGTGGCTTGCGGACGGCATGAAGATCCAGGGGCAGTTCTACGAGCAGCGCCCGGTCGGCATCGAGCTCCCGAAGACGGTGAAGGTCCGGGTCAAGGAGACCGAGCCGATGGTCAAGGGCTCGACCGCATCGGCGTCGTACAAGCCGGCCACGCTCGAGAACGGCGTCACGATCCAGGTCCCGCCCTTCGTCACCGACGGCGAAATGCTCGTCGTCGATCCGAACGAAGGCAAGTACGTGGAGCGCGCGAAGTAATCCACTTGCAACCTCTTCCGGACGCTCCTCATCCGACGATCAGCCCCTCGCCTTGCGAGGGGCTTTCGTTTTGGGCTCGATCCGCTTTACGCCGCGGATGCCGTCGAAATCGCGGTCGAAGGTGGCGATGCCGTCGAGCTTGCGAGTCAGCACGACCGCCGCATGCACGGCATCGCGCGCGATGAGGCGCGGGTACTGGTCCATCAGCTCGCGCGCCCGGTCGACGATCTCCTCGTCGACCGGAATCGTCAGTGGCAGCACCTTTCGCGCGAGGTCGTACACCCGTTTCCCGTCTTCCCATCGCCCGATCGAACGATATCGATGAAGGATCTCCCGCAGCGTCTCGGCATCGATCATCGCGACGATCTCCCCCGCTACCGCGCGCTCGAGAAACGAGACCGCCGGATCCTTGAATGCGTGCTCGGCGCCCGCGGCGTACATGATCACGTTCGTATCGACGAGGATCACCGCCGCGGCTCCTTGGGTGGCGCGATCGACTCCCGCTTCATCGCGGCGACGTCGCCAACCGGGAGCGAGAGCGCGACGAGCTCGGCGACCGCCGCCGCACGCTCGCGAGTCGAGGCGAGCCCGTACTCCGACACGCACGCCTCACGGATCAGATCGCCGAGGCTCGTCCCCCGCTCCTTTGCCAGTCGCGTGAGCTGCTCGTGCTGTTCCTGGGAGAGGAGGATCGTCGTCTTCTTCGAAAGCTCCATATACGCCTCCATAACCATATATTTTGCCCCCGGCGCCGGCCGGAGTCAAGCCTCCCCACGCCGCGCGACTCCGATCGAACTCCGCCGAGAGGCAACGACCGCTTGCTGGCGAACAGGGAACGCGGCACCCCGTCTTGCGAGATGTTCCCGCCACGGTTCCCACCACGAGCTCACACGACGCGTCGCTCTTCGGCAATGACGTCGCGAGAGGCTGACCGACGATCGCTCGCCTTCGATGCGGAGAGGGGCGCGAGTGCACGGACGAAAATCACATTGAGATGTGATCCTCCCGCCCCCGAGATTCCTGGTTGCGTTTCCGTGCCGATATCGTATCTTGCAGACTGCGTTGTCCTCGGTCCGTCCAGCCGGGTTGTCGTGAGCGGTGGTGGTGAGCTGCGGAGCAGGATGCTTTCCGGGAAACCGGCTCGCCTCCCACCGACGTCGCGCCCGTGACCCAATGAAAACTCGATTCCACGCTCGCCGGGCCGAGGCCCGCAACTGCGTTACTCAGGAGAAGCCATGAACGTTCGCGCCCGCCGGATCCTCGCCATCGCACTGCTCGCAAACCTCCTCATCGCCGGCTCGGTGATGGCCGACGTCGTCATCTCGCAGGTCTACGGCGGTGGTGGCGGGAGCACCGGGACTCCCGCTTACACGAACGACTATGTCGAGCTGTTCAACCGCGGCGCGAGCAGCGTCGCGATCGGTGGCTATTCGTTGCAGTACGGTTCGGCCACCGGGCAGTTTGGATCGAGCGCCGGCAACATCTATGCGTTCCCGGCGGGCACAACGATCGACGCAGGCAAGTACCTCACTGTCAAGCTGGGGGCCGCTGGCTCGCTGGGGGGCACTTTCTCGTTCGATTTGACGACCGGGAACATCAACATGTCCGCAACCGCCGGAAAGGTCGCGTTCGTCAATGTGTCCACCGCTCTCGGATGCGGCGCCACGCTCACACCGTGCACGCTACCCCATGCCAACATCCTCGACTCCGTCTCCTACGGCAACGCCAACAACGGAGAGGGCGGCACCACGGTAAATAACGGCGTCAACGTCAACAACACGCAGGGCGGCATCCGCAAGTCGAGCGGGTGCACGGACAACAACAACAACAACGCGGACTTCACAGTGGCCACGACCGCCACGGGACTCGTCCCGCGCACGGCTTCCACCCCCGCCGCAACCTGTTCGAACGCAGCGCCGACCATCACCGCTCCCGCCAACCCGATCGCGACGGTCCTCCAGGACGCCACCCCGTTCACTGTCAGCCTCACCGGCAGCGACGACCTCGGCGTCTATTCGTGGTCGGCGGCGCCCGTCACCGGCATCTCGTCTGTAGTCGTGTCGGCCGGACAGAACACGAACTCCGTCACCTACACCGTCACACTCACCGCCGGCTTCTCCGGGACCGCTTCGTTCACTGCCTCGCTCAGCGACACCGTGAACACGGCCGCCACGCAGACCGTGAACATCACGGTCACCCCCGCGGGCGGCGGCAACGCGGCGCCGACGATCACCGCGCCAGCCAATCCGATCGCCACCGTCGCACAGGACGCCGCACCGTTCACCGTCGGTCTATCGGGAAGCGACGACGGCGCCGTCTACAACTGGAGCGCGACGCCGGTAACCGGCATCGCCTCGGTCAACGTCACGGGCGGGCAAAGCACGGCGAACGTGACCTACACGGTCACGCTGAACGCGGGCTTCAACGGCACGGCCACCTTCACGGCATCGCTCTCCGACAACGTGAACCCCACGGTCGACGCGACGGTGAACATCACCGTCACGCCGCCGCCTCCTCCCGCCAACCACGTGACGATCAGCCAGCTCTATGGCGGCGGCGGAAACACGGGCGCGACGTTCACCAACGACTTCATCGAGCTCTACAACCCGACCCTGGCGTCGGTCGACATGGCCGGGTGGAGCGTCCAGTACGCGTCGGCGACCGGAAGCTTCACCCAGATCCAGCCGATCGGCGGCGTGATCGCCCCGGGCGAGTACTTCCTCATCGGCCTCGCCTCCGGAGGCGCGGCCGGCAGCGCGCTTCAGACGCCTAACATCTCCGGCACCTTCAACATGAGCGCGACGGCAGGCAAGGTCGCGCTAGTGGGCAACGGGATCCCGCTGGACGGCACGGCCTGCGGCACGTGGATCGCCGACGGCGACCTGATCGACCTGGTCGGCTACGGCACCACGGCGAACTGCAGCGAAGGAACCTCGAACGCACCCGCGGCGAGCAACACGACCTCGCTGTTCCGCAAGAACGGCGGCAGCACCGACACGAACGTCAACAGCGCCGACTTCACCGTCGCGACGCCGACTCCTCGCATGACCTCACCCATCCAGGAGATCGGCCCCGCGATCCTGAACACCGACCCCAGCTCGGGCAATACGATCGCCCCGCGCGACGCGAGCCTCGTCATCACCTTCACCGAACTGGTCGACGTGAGCGCCGGCTGGTACACCATCAACTGCGCCACCACCGGCAACCACGACGACGCCACGATCGCCGAGGGAGCGCCGGGCAGCTGGGTCGTCACCCCGAACGTGAATTTCCTTGCGGGCGAGACCTGCACAGCGACGATCTTCAAGGCCTTCGTGCAGGATCGCGACCTCGATGACGCGGCGCCCAACACCAATTACCTCCCGGCCGACTACACCTGGAGCTTCTCGATCGCGACCGGCAATTCTCCGCCTTATCCGGCGGACGTCCACCTGACGATGGGCAACCCCTCGGGCGCGGTCTTCGACGAGTTCTTCCCCACGAACTACCTCATGGAGAAGGACGAGTTCGCCCTCTCCTACAACCGCGACCGGGGCGGCCCGAACTGGGTGAGCTGGCACCTTGCGAACGAGTGGATAGGGTCGCTCTCGCGCATCGACACCTTCCGCCCCGATCCGGCCGTGCCTCCGAGCTGGTACCGCGTGCTCGGAAGCGACTACTTTGCGTCGGGCTTCGACCGCGGCCATCTGACCCCGAACGCCGACCGCGATTACGAGCTCGCCCGGCCGATCAACCAGGCCACGTTCCTGATGACGAACATGATTCCCCAGGCTCCCGACAACAACCAGGGGCCGTGGGCGAACATGGAGAACTACCTCCGCACGCTCCTGCCGGCGAACGAGCTCTACATCGTCGCCGGAGGCGCCGGCATCGGCGGCGTCGGCAGCAACGGCCCGGCGACGTCGGTCGCGGGCGGTAACGTCGCAGTCCCCGCGTGGACGTGGAAGGTCGTCATGGTCCTGCCCAAGGCCTCCGGCGACGACGTCGCCCGCGTCACCGCCACGACCCGGACGATCGCCGTCAAGATGCCTAACATTCAGGGAATCAGGACGAACCCCAATAACCCGAACGACTGGCTCGCCTACCTCACCAGCGTCGACGCGGTCGAGGCGCTGACCGGCTACGACTTCTTCTCCAACGTGCCCGACGCGATCGAGAGCTCGATCGAGGCGGGAGTCGACGGCGTCAATCCTCCCGGCGCGGCCAGCCTGTCGGCGATCGTCAACGAGGACGCCGCGGGGGCGGTCACGCTCGAGGGCGTCAGCCCCACCGGCGCTCCGCTCACCTACACGATCCTCACGCTTCCCTCTTTCGGTGCGCTCAGCGGATCGGAGCCCAGCAAGACTTACACGCCCGCCCCTGATTTCTACGGTACCGACAGCTTCACCTACAAAGTGAACGACGGAACCGGCGACTCGCCGACGGCGACCGTGACGATCACCGTGCGCGAAGTGAACGACCCGCCGACTGCGACGGACGACTCGATCAACATCAGCGCCAACAAGACGGTCGCCTTCCCCGCGTACTCCCTGACGACGAACGACAGCGCCGGCCCGGCAAACGAGGCGGGCCAGACGCTCACCGTCACGAACGTCACGCCGACCCCGAACACGTTCGGCAGCCTGACGCTCATTTCGGGACAGGTGAACTACACCCCATTGCCCGGCTTCAGCGGGAGCGCGTCGTTCGAATACGCGGTCTGCGACAACGGCACGACTGCCGGGCTCGCCAACAGCCTCTGTACGACGGCTACGGTGAATCTCGAGGTGGTGGCTCCCCCGGCACTGGTGCACTTCGACGTGTCGGCGCCTGACACCGTCACGGCGGGAGAGCCGTTCAGCCTGACGATTACGGTGCTCGACGCATCGAACAACCCGGTCACCAACTACACCGGAACCGTGCACTTCACGAGCAGCAGCGCGGGCACGTTGCCGGCCGATTACACGTTCGTCGCCTCCGACGGCGGCACCCACGCGTTCAGCGTCGTGCTGACGACGCCGGGAGCACAGACGGTCAGCGTCGGCGACGGCTCGATCACGGGAATCAGCCCGGTCATCAACGTCCAGGAAGTCCCGGCCTCGCTCTGCCCCGCGGGCAATCTCTGCATGCAGGGCAACCGGTTCGAAGTGAGCGTGGCGGCGCGCGACCAGCGCACTGGCAACGCTGCCGCGGGCATTCCCACGCAACAGAACGGACAGTTCGGGTTCTTCTCCCTCCCCGCGCTGACCGGAAACACCGACAACCCCGAGATCTTCGTCAAGGTGCTCGACGGCACGCTCGTCAATGGCCACTTCTGGGTGTTCTTCGGCGGCCTGACCGACGTGGAGTACACGGTCACGGTGCTCGACAAGGAGGCGGGGCTCGTCAAGACGTACACGAAACCGGCGGGAAGCTCGAGCGGCGGTTTCGACGTCGGTGGCGGCGTGACGCCGGAAGCGTGCGCGGGAGAGGTCAATGGAACCGTGATGGCGCCGGTCACCCCCGCAGCTTGCACGGGAGGCTCCGACGCTCTCTGCCTCACATCGTCGCGCTTCCGCGTCGAGGTCGCTGCGCGCGACCATCGCTCCGGGGCCACGGCAAGAGGAATGGCGATTCCCCAGGGCGACCTGTTCGGCTACTTCTCTCTGCCGGCTCTCACCGGAGACGAGACGAACCCCGAGGTCTTCGTCAAGGTTCTCGACGGCCGCGGAGTCAACGGACACTTCTGGCTGTTCCATGCGGGTCTGACCGACATGGAGTACGTTCTCACGGTGACCGACTCGACGACCGGCGTCGTCAAGACGTACACGAAGGCGGCCGGCAGCGCCTGTGGAGCATTCGACACCGACGCATTCTGATCTCGCGTTCGCGAGAGCACGGCTGAAACAAACAACTCCCCGGTCCGCACTCGAGCGGGCCGGGGAGTTTTCTTTCCGTCTGCCTGGCCGGGAGGTTTGTGTTTCGGGCGCGGCTTACGCGCCCAGCACGCTCGTCACCAGCGCCTGTGCCTCCGACTGAATCCGCGCGAGGTGCTCCTCGCTCACGAAGCTCTCGGCGTAGATCTTGTAGATGTTCTCGGTTCCCGAGGGGCGCGCGGCGAACCACCCGTTCTTCGTCGTGACCTTGAGCCCGCCGATCGCGTTGCCGTCGCCCGGCGCGTTCGTGAGGATGGCGTCGATCGGCTCGCCCGCGAGAGCTTTCGCGGTCACCTGCTCCGGCGCGAGCTTGCCGAGCTTCGCCTTCTGCTCCGGCGTCGCGGGCGCGTCCTTGCGCGCGTAGAACGGCGCTCCGTGCTTCTCCGCGAGCCCCGCGTAGAGCTCGCCCGGATCGCGTCCCGTCTTCGCCATCATCTCCGCGGCGAGAAGGCCCATGATGATGCCATCCTTGTCGGTCGTCCACACCGTGCCGTCGCGCCGCAGGAACGACGCGCCCGCGCTCTCCTCGCCGCCGAAGCCTAACGTCCCCGCGAGAAGCCCGTCGACGAACCACTTGAAGCCGACCGGCACTTCGAAGAGCTTCCTTCCGAGGCTCGCCGTCACCCGGTCGATCAGGCTGCTGCTCACGACCGTCTTCCCCACCGCCGCGCTCGCGCCCCATCCCGGCCGGTTCGCGAAGAGGTACGAGATCGCCACCGCCATGTAGTGATTCGGGTTCATCAAGCCGGCGCTCTTCGTCACGATGCCGTGGCGATCGTTGTCGGTGTCGTTGCCGAAGGCGACGTCGAACTTGTCCCGCAGCGCGATCAGCGACGCCATCGCGTGCGGGCTCGAGCAGTCCATCCGGATCCGCCCGTCCCAGTCGAGCGTCATGAAGCGGAAGGTCGGGTCGACCACCTCGTTCACGATGTCGACGTCGATCCCGTAGCGCTCCCGGATGGCATCCCAGTAGCCGACGCCCGCCCCTCCCATCGGATCGACGCCGACGTGGATCCCCGCCGACTTCACCGCCTCGAGGTCGACGACGTTGCCGAGGTCGCCGACGTAGGAGGAGACGTAGTCGTGCAGATGCGTCGTCGGCGCGCGCATCGCACGAGAGAACGGAATCCGGCGGATCTCGTCGAGGTGGATCATCAGGCGATTCGCCTCGTTCTCGATCCACTTCGTCGCCGCGGACTCCGAAGGCCCGCCGTGCGGCGGGTTGTACTTGAACCCGCCATCCTCGGGCGGGTTGTGCGACGGGGTCACGACGATGCCGTCGGCGAGCCCGTCCTTGCGCGGCCGGTTGTACGTGAGGATCGCGTGCGAGATCACAGGCGTCGGCGTGTAGCCGCGCTCCGGGTCGATCATCACGTCGACCTGGTGCGCCGCGAGAACCTCCATCGCCGAGGCGAACGCGGGCTCGCTGAGCGCGTGCGTGTCGATGCCGAGGAAGAGCGGGCCATCGATCCCCTGCGACTTGCGGTAGCGGCAGATCGCCTCCGTCGTCGCGAGGATGTGCATCTCGTTGAACGAGCGCTTCAGCGACGAGCCGCGATGGCCGGAGGTGCCGAAGGCGACGCGCTCGTCGCGCTCGTCGGGATCGGGATGCTCGGCGTAGTACGCCGTGACCAGGCGCGGGATGTCGGCGAGCTCAGAAACCGGGGCAGGCTTCCCTGCGAGTGCGTGCGTCGTCATGCGTCCTCCACGATGCGTCGTTGCTGCAAGGCAGAGGATATCGGAATCGCGGGGCGCGGGGGTGAGACGGCGAGACGACCGCTCGCCTACTCGTACCGCAAGGCTTCGATCGGATCGAGCTTCGAGGCCTTCGCGGCGGGGTAGATCCCGAAGATGATGCCGAGGAGCGCGCAGAAGCCGAAGGCGAGCGCCACCGCCCAGAGCGGGGTGTAGGTCGTCGGGAACTCGATGAAGCGGCGGATGAACTGGCGCGCGCCGAAGCCGAGCAGCATGCCTCCCGCGACGCCGATGATGCCGCCCATGCCGCTGAGCACGACGGCCTCGATGAGGAACTGCATCAGGATATCGCGACGGCGGGCTCCCATCGACTTGCGGATGCCGATCTCGCGCGTCCGCTCCGTGACTGACACGAGCATGATGTTCATGATGCCGATGCCGCCGACGAGCAGCGCGATGCCGACCACCGCGCCCATGATCAGCGAGGTCGAGGTCAGCGCGCCAGAGACGGTCTTCAGGATCTCCTCCTGCAGGATGATCCGGAAGTCGTCCTTGTCCTTTTCCCTGAGCCCGTGCCTCGGCCGCAGGACGTCGCGGATCTGCTCCTCCGCGAGATCCATCCGCGTCGCGTCGGCCGCCTGGAAGTCGAGCCGGAGCGAGCGGATCGCGTCGGCGCCGTAGAGCATCCCCGACGTCGGGAACGG
>JAMPYE010000118.1 GCA_023700825.1 Thermoanaerobaculia bacterium
ATCTCGACCTCGAATCGTTTGACCTCGCGCTCGTCGACAGTGACGAGGAACTGCTGAGCCGTGCCCTTCCTGCGGACATCGACCTTCACCGTGTCGCCCTTCTTCATGCCGCGGACGATCTCACCGATCTCGCGGGACGAATCGACGCTCTTGCCGTCGAGGCTGACGATGACGTCGCCGGCGCGGATGCCGGCCTTCTCTGCCGGGCTTCCCTTCATGGCTTCGGAGACGAGCACACCCGTGTCGTTCGCCACGCCGAAATAGCCGCGCAGCTCGGGGGTGAGCTCGACGAGCGACACGCCGATGAAGCCGCGCTTCGCTCCCGGAGCGCCGTCCCCATCCTCGCTGACGAACACCTTCCCGTCGTCGTTGATGACGACGACACGCTTCTCCTTGATTACCTCGTCCCCGAGCGCGACTGCCGGCGTTGCGAACGCCATGAGGGCCAGCGCGACCACGGCTGCTGCACCACGCATTTCACGAATCGAATACATCCGGTTCTCCTCCTCTCTGGTTTCAGTACGTCTGCGAAACGGGCGTGACCTCGGCGTTCGGCGCCGTGAACTGGCGAAGGTCCAGCACGTACTCGCGATCCCCGGACTGCCCGAGGTAAATCTCATTCGTCTGTCGCGCCTGCGAGCGCAGGGCATCGAGCTCCGCGCGGATCCGCGCGGTCTCGGCGCGGAGCGCGTCGGCGCGTCGCGCCTCGAGATCACGCTGCCAGGCCATGCCGCCGCCGAGCGACGTCACCACGATCACGACGATCGCTACCGCGTGCGCCCATCGGAATCCTCGCGGGATGCGACGGCCCGCGCTGCGCTCTTCGATCGTCGTCATTACGCGCCGCGTGAAGCCGCGCGACGGCTCGGTTCTCGGCAGCGATCGGATCAGCCCGTCGATGCGGTCATCAGTCATGCGTCAACCCTCCGTTCCAGTAGGGGGCAAGCTGCTCCTTGAGCCTCTGCCGCGCCCTGTGAATCCTCGACTTGATCGTCCCCTCGTCGCAGGAGAGTGCCGAGGCGATCTCCTGATACGACCACTCCTCCATCTCCCGGAGCACGAGCGGCGCACGGAACGGAAGCGGCAGCGCCGCGATGGCGGCGGCGACCTTCGCGCGGAGCTCGTCCTCGAGAAGCGCCCTGCTCGGCGCGGTGCCGTTGCCGTTCGACGGAAGCATCGGCAGCAACGTCCTCCAGCGAAGGCTCCGGCGCGCGTCGCTCCGGACGAGATTCGTCGCGATCCGGAACAGGTACGGCGCGAGCTTCCCTCTCTCCTCGTATCGTTCCGACACTTCGTACAGGCGCACGAATGCCTCCTGCGCGTAGTCCTCCGCGCGCTCACGGTTTCCCGTCATGTGCGCCAGATAGTTGACGAGCTGGCCGCGGTACCTCTCGACGATCGTCTCGAAGGCCCCGTGGTCGCCCTCCCGAACCCGGCGCATCAACTCGACATCGCTGGCGTCGCCCATCGCACTCCGATGAGATTAACGAGCGACGGGAAGAAAGGTTCCCGGGGGGGGGCAGGCGAAAGGTCAAAGGTCATAGGTCAAAGCAGGCGAAAGGCGGGCCAGAGGTCATAGGCCAGCGGCCATAGCAGACCGCAAGGCCGGCCAGAGGTCGAGGTTGTTGCTCAAAGCAGCAACACGGCGACCCGCAGAACATCACCAGGAAACAGCAGGGGCCGTCGCCCGGAAGACGACGGCCCCTGAGTTGCGACAATTCGATGCCTGGATTAAGGCGGCGCTTCGCGCCGCCGCGAAAGCTGCGCTTTCGCACTCCACATGCCTACTTCTTTTCGGCGAGGATCTTCTCCATTTCGTCGATGACGCGATTCATCTTCTTCATGGTGAGCGTGAGGGGCTCGGCCGAGGTCATGTCGACTCCCGCGTCACGGAGCAGCTCGATCGGGTACTTCGATCCGCCCGCGGCGAGGAAGTCGCGGTACTTCTTCGTCGCGACCTTGTCGCCCGCCATCACTTTCTCCGAGAGCGCGGCCGACGCCGTAAACGACGTGGCGTATTGGTAGACGTAGTAGTTGTAGAAGAAATGCGGGATGTAGGACCACTCGCTCGCGACGTAGTCCTCGACGACGCAGACGCCCTTGTCGTGGCCGTAGTACTTCCGGACGATGTCGAGATAGACCTTGTCGAGCGTCTCGCCGGTGAGCGGCTGGCCTTTCTCGGCCATCTCGTGGATGCGCAGCTCGAACTCGGCGAACTGGGTCTGGCGGAAGACCGTCAGGCGCAGCCCCTCGAGGTAGTTGCCGAGGATCGCGAGGCGGACCGACTTGTCCTTCGTCGTCTTGAGCATGTAGTCGACCAGCAGCGCTTCGTTGAAGGTCGACGCGACCTCGGCGACGAAGATCGGGTAGTTCGCCTTCACGTAGGGCTGCGTCTTGTTCGAGTAGTAGCTCTGCATCGTGTGGCCGAGCTCGTGCGTCAGGGTCGTCATGTCCTCCCAGTTGTCGTTGTAGTTGAGGAGCATGTACGGATGCGTGTCGTAGGCGCTCTCGGAGTAGGCGCCCGAGCGCTTGCCGGCCGAGGGGTAGAGGTCGATCCAGCGCTTGTCGAGCGACTCGTTGATGACGGCGACGTAGTCGTCGCCGAGTGGCTTGAGCGAGGAGGTGATGTTCTTGCGAGCGAGGTCGATCGGGTACTTCGCGTCGACGTCGCCGACGAGCGGCGCGTAGAGGTCGTAGTAGTGCAGCTCGTCGACCCCCATCATCTTCTTGCGGAGAGTGAGATAGCGCTGGAGCGTCGCGGTGTTCGCGTTGACGCCGTCGAGCAGCGCCTGGTAGACGCTCGTCGGGATGTTGAAGCTGTCGAGCGCGGCCTCGAGCGTCGAGTCGTACTTCCGCGCGCGCATGTCGAAGATGTCGTTCTGCACCTTGGCGTTGATCATTGCGCCGTAGGTGCCGCGGTACTTGCCGAGCGCGCCGAAGAAGCTCGAGAAGACCTTCTCGCGGTCCGCGCGGTTTGCGCTCGCGCGGTGTGCCGTGAAGGCGGCCGCGTCGATCGTCACCTCGCTGCCGTCGGCCAGCTTGATCGTCGGGTAAGGGAACTCGGCGTTCGCGAAGACGTTCCGGATGCTCCCGGCGCCCGCGGTCGCAAGGCTCGCGTCGGCGATGATCTTCTCCTCGCCCGGCGTGCCGGTGTGCGCGGCGCGGCGGACGATGTCGTCGAGCACCATGCGGTAGAGCTCGAGCTTCGGCTCGGCCTTCAGCATCTCGTCGACCTTCGCCTTGCCGAGCGCGAGGACTTCGGGCTGCATCCAGGCGACGGTGGCGGCGTACTTCGAGTAGAGCCCCGTCATCTCCTGCCGCATGCCTTCCTTCGCGGCGTCGCGCGTGTCGGTATCGGCCGACATCGCGGCGTAGACGTAGAGCTTGTAGAGGTCCTTCTGCGCGCCGAAGATCGCGTCGAGGGCCTCGAGCATCTTCGCTGGCGACCCGCCGAGAGTTCCCTGGTAGGCGGCGAGCGTCGGGAGGCCGGCTTCGAGCTTGTCCTTCTCCGCGCGCCACACGACGTCCGTCGCGTAGAGATCGGCGAGGTTCCACTTGTACTTGTCGGGGATCGACGCGCGGTCGCGCGGCTGCGCGAGGACGGCGGTCACGGTCAGCAGACAGATGATTCCGAAAATCAGGGCTCTCTTTCGCATTGTTCCCTCATTCTGTGGTCGTTCCGGCGGCATTCAATCAGAACCGGCCCCGCGGGTGCCCGTGCGTGGCGCACACGTCCGGGTGAGGGGGCGCACCGGGTGCGCGTATCGGAAGAGCCGGCGGGGCGTCGAGTGAGAGGCCGAGATCGTCCCGCACCGGCGCTGCCGCGGGCTGAAAATTCACCGCGTACCGGCGTTCATGTAAGATCCAAAGCCATGCGGCTCTTTGTCTGGTCTCTCGTCGGCGTGCTGTCGCAGCTCGCCTTCGTGCGCATCTTCGCGACGATGGCAGGCGCCACGGCCTACTACGGCAACATCATCCTCCTCGTCGGCGTGTTCGGGCTCGGTGCAGGGTTCTTCGCATCGAAACTCGAGAAGCACCATCGATGGATTCCCGCGTTCGCGCTTCTCTCATTCGAGACGGCGGTCTGGCTCTCGGGCTACAACCTCGTGCAAGTCCTCCCCGCGGAATTTCAGTGGCAGTCGATCGCCAACGTGCGTCCCAGGGACGTCGACATCGATCTTCACCTGGCCGTACTCCTGCTCTGCCTGACCCTACTGCCGGCACAGCTCCTCATCGGCGCGAGGCAGGGCGCGGAGTTCGTCGGGCGTGCCTACAGGGGGCGTGGCTACCTGATCATGACCGCCGGAGGACTGACGGGAGGCCTGCTGTTCGCGCTGCAGAACCAGTTCGCGCCCGAGCTGCTCTATCTGATCCTCCTCTGGTGCATTCCGGTCGGCTACCTGATCCTCTCCGAAGCGGGAAGCCTGGTGTCGAGAGTGGCGGTGGGAGCGCTCCTCGCGGTGCTGATCGTTCGCGGCGCGGCGGTTTCCTCCGCATCGCACTGGAGCCCCTACCAGCGGATCACCGTCGAGGGAACGTCGCACGGCGAGTTCAATTTCTTCGTGAACGGCTTCTTCATCCAATCGGGCTGGACGAAGAGCGCGTCCGAGATCACCGGCGATGAGCGGGAAAGGTTCGCTCCCGCGCTGCGCGCGGTGCGACCTGGAAGCAGGGTTCTCGTCCTCGGCTCCGGAACCGGAACCCGCGACGTCCGCGAAGCAGTGCATGGGAGGGCCGGGAAAGTGGTCGCGGTCGAGATCGACCCGCGCTTCGTCGAGTTCGGACGGAAGATCGACCCCGACCGCACCTACGACCGGGACGATGTCGAGGTCGTCGTGAACGACGCGAGACGCTACGTCTCGTCGTCGACGGAGAAGTTCGACGTCGTCGTCCTCCACTACCTCGACTCCCAAACGAACGCATCGGCGCATGCACGGTTCCGGCTCGATAGCTTTCTCTACACGGTCGAGGGGCTCCGGGCCTCGTGGAACCTCGTCGACGGCGACGGCGTGCTGCTGCTCCACTTCGCGACGGGAACCGAGTGGATCGCCCGGCGGATGTACGACACGCTCAAGGTGGCCACCGGCGCGAACGTCCAGATGTTTCACAACAACCGCGCCGTCGAGAGCCTGTTCGTCGTGTCGAGAGGACGCGACACGTCGTTTCTTCCGTCGCACCTGATCGACGTGACCGCGTCGATGAGCGGAGCGCCTCCCGGCCTGGTGAACAGCGACGACTGGCCGTTCCTATACAGCCGCAGCCGGGAGATTCCGACGGAGCACCTCAGGCTCCTCCTCTCTCTCGTCTTTCTCCTCGCCGCGACCGGCTTGCTCGCCTCCCGATTCCAGAGTGACCACGAGGCGGGGAAGGGCTCGCTGGCGTTCAACACATATGCTGCGTTCTCCGGCGCGGCCTTCTTCTTCATCGAGATCCGGACGATCTCCTCACTCGTTCCGGTCGTTGGAACCACCTACCTCGCGCAAGCTGGAGTCGTGATCGCGATCCTGCTCGTCTCGCTTGCCGGAGCCGTCGCGGCGGCCGCGAAGCGAACTCTGCCGACGCGGGTGGTGTGGATTCTCCTCGCCGCAAGCCTGCCGCTCAGCGCCGTCGCGGAAACGTGGTTCCACCCCATCTTCGGCACGGCGCAGCGTTCCACTCCCCTTCTCATCGCGGGGCTCCTCCTCCCCGTGCTGGTCGCCGGCTACCTCTACCTGTGTTACGCGAAGCAGCTCGACTCGGCCACGATCCTCTCGATGCAGAAGTGGAACCTGTTCGGAGGCGTTCTCGGCGGATTCGCCGAATGCAGCGTCGTGATCTGGGGCTTCCAGCGTTCGCTGCTCGTTGCAGCGCTGTTCTACCTCCTCGCGCTCGCCCCGCTCGCCATGCATCAACTCGTTTCGTCGCGCACGGGTGACGTCCAGCCGGCTGAACCCGGGGCGAATGCGTAGCGTGAGGGGGAGTTGCGTAGATTCTGGCGGCTCGCGTCACCGCGGGTTTGGACGGTTGCTTCGGCCGGCCCGCTTGATGTTCACACGTTGTTTGAAACCCCACGCCCGCTCGCGCGTTTATCTTTTCGGGTGACACTCCCAGGGGATTCGTGCGCGCGAACGATTTCACATGTGACTCGAACCAGGAGGACTTCATGCAGGATCGCAACGGCATCAATCGCCGGACCTTCGTCCAGGCGACCGCAACCACTGCGGCGGCACTCGCGGTGACGGACCTGTTTGGCCTCGGGAAGGCACTCGCCGGTACCGGGCCCGCCGAAGGGATCGGCTACTTTTCGCGCTTCGGCGTCACCGAGAAGCTGATCAAGGACACGCTGGGCGCGGCCCTCTCGCGGGGCGGCGACTATGCCGACGTCTTCTTCCAGCATCGCATTCTGAACAACATGACGCTCGAGGACGGGGCGGTGAACCGCGCGAGCGCAAACGTCGCGCTGGGCGTCGGCGTTCGCGTCGTCAAGGGCGACCAGACCGGCTACGGCTTCACCGAGGATCTGAACGCGGAGGCGATGAAGCGCGCCGCGCTCACCGCCGCGTCGATCGCGCAGGGCGGCTCGAAGAATGCGCCCAAGCGCCTCAACGTCACCGGCAAGGACAACCGCTATCCGGTCAAGGTCAAGTGGGAGGACGTCCGTCCCACGCAGAAGCTCACGATCCTCAACGGCCTCAACGAGAAGACCTTCGCCGCCGACAAGCGGGTGCAGAAGGTGAACATCAATTTCATGGACGGTAGCGGCGTCATCCTGATCGCCGACTCGAATGGCCGGATCGTCGAGGACTTCCAGCCGATGACGAGCGTCTACCTCTCCGTCGTCGCCGAGCAGAACGGGCGCAAGGAGAACAACACCGTCAACGTCGCCGCGCGCTCGGACATCGAGTTCTACAACCCCGCGCGCCTCGACAAGCTCGTCTCCGACGGCATCGCGAAGACGATGATCCTGTTCGACGCCGTGCAGCCGCCCGCGGGCGAGATGCCGGTCGTCCTCGGCGCAGGCTCCTCGGGGATCCTTCTCCACGAGGCGATCGGCCACGGGATGGAAGCCGACTTCAATCGCAAGAACGTCTCGATCTACTCCGACAAGATCGGCAAGCCGATCGCGAAGGACTTCGTCAACATCATCGACGAAGGCACCCAGGTCGCTGCTCGCGGCGCGATCAACGTCGACGACGAGGGAAACAACGTCGGCAAGACGATGCTCGTCGAGAAGGGCATCCTCTCGACCTACCTGCACGACTCGATCTCCGCGAAGCACTACGGCGTGAAGCCGACCGGCAACGGCCGGCGCCAGGGCTACGAGTACGCGCCGATGCCGCGCATGAGATCGACCTACATGCTCCCCGGCCCGCACAAGCGCGACGAGATCATCGCGTCGGTCAAGAAGGGGATCTACTGCGATCACTTCTCGAACGGCCAGGTCAACATCGGCGCCGGCGACTTCACGTTCTTCGTCAAGAACGGCTTCCTCATCGAGGACGGCAAGCTGACGACACCGATCAAGGACGTCAACATCATCGGCAACGGGCCGAAGGTCCTCGAGCTCGTCGACATGGTCGCCGACGACCTGAAGATCGACGAAGGCGGCTGGACCTGCGGCAAGGACGGCCAGTCGGTCCCGGTCTCGCAGGGGATGCCCACCGTGCGCGTCGCCTCGATCACCGTCGGCGGCCGCAGCGAAGCGAAGAAGGGTTGAGGAGGCGATCATGAGCAAAACGACGAACACTACGAATGACATGCTCGCGATCGCGCAGTCCTGCATCGAGATCGCGAAAAAGAAAGGGGCGAAGGAAGCCTCGGCCGGCGCCTACCGGGTCCGCAACGTCGACTTCCAGTGGCGTGACGGCAAGCCGGAGAAGGTCGAGGAGTCGACCACGCGCGGCGTGCAGCTCGCGGTCTTCGCCGACGAGCGCTACGCCGTCGTGTCGACGAGCGACCTGCGCCCCGACGCACTGGAGACCTTCATCGGCGATGCCGTCGTCCTCGCGAAGAGCCTCGCGAAGGACCCGTACCGCGCCCTCCCCGACCCCGAGCTCTACAAGGGACAGTCGAGCGTCGACCTGGCGCTCGAAGACCCGAAGTACGACACGGTGACGCCCGAGATTCGACAGAAGATCGCGAAGGAAGCCGAGACCGCGGCACGCGCGGTGAAGGGCAGCGAGGCGATTCTCTCGGTCACCTCCAACGTCAGCGACACGCTGACCGAGCGCTTCCTCGTGAACTCGAACGGCTTCTCGGGCAAGCGCCGCGACACCACGTTCTTCGTCTCGGCGCAGGTCAGCGTCAAGGACAAGGACGGACGCCGCCCCGAGGACTATTCGTACGCGGGAGCGCGGCACTTCAGCGAAGTGCCTTCGGGGGCGATCATCGGCCGCGAGGCCGGCGAGCGCACCCTCGCCCGGCTCGGCGCGAAGAAGGGCGACTCGGCCGCGATGGCGATGGTGATCGACAACCGCGCCTCCGGTCGAATGGTCTCGTTCCTCATGGGCCCTCTCTCCGGAGCGTCGATCCAGCAGAAGCGCTCATTCCTCGAGGGCAAACTCGGACAGCAGGTCTTCGGCGAAAAGGTCACGATCATCGACGATCCGTTCATCCCCAGGGCGTTCGGCTCGCGCCATTTCGACAACGAAGGCATCGCGGCGAAAAAGCGCCCGGTGGTCGAGGCCGGCGTGCTCGAGAGTTACTACATCGATTCGTACTACGGAAAGAAGCTCGGAGTCACGCCCACCTCGGGCAGCGCGTCGAACCTCAGCTGGAAGCTCGGTGACAAGAACCGCGACGCGCTGGTCGCCGGCATCCAGGACGGGATCCTCGTCACGGGATTCCTCGGCGGGAACTCCAACGGGCTGACGGGCGACTTCTCCCTCGGCGTGCAGGGCTTCCGTATCCGCGGTGGCAAACTCGCCGAGCCCGTCGGCGAGATGAACATCTCCGGCAACCACCTCGAGTTCTGGAAAACGCTCGTCGCGGTCGGCAACGATCCGTTCCCCTACTCCGCGATGCGCACCCCGACCCTCGTCTTCGACGGCGTCAGCTTTGCGGGCGTGTAGTTTCGTTCAGCTTTGAATCGTGCGCGAAGGCCCGCGGAAACGCGGGCCTTCTTGTTTCTGTACACAATGAATGCAGAACGCAGAATGCAGAAGAGAAGAATGTAGAACGGGAAACCGCACCGCTCCGCGAGCACCGCTCTACATTCCTGATTCTGCATTCTCCGTTCAGCATTCAATGTTTCAGCCTCCCTCGTCACGTCTACGATCCCCTGAATGAATCCCCTCCGGTATGTCGCCCGCGCCAGAAGGACTGCTCGAGAAACCACACCGCAACGCAAGAAGACCGCCGGCACTATACTGATCCCCTGCCACCACATTGGAGGGACTGTTCGACATGAAGCTGAAGGTCAACAAGAAGTCCTACGATATCGAGGTCAATCCCGAGAAGCCGCTCCTCTGGGTCATCCGGGAGGAGTTAGGCCTCACGGGCACGAAGTTCGGGTGCGGGATGGCACAATGCGGCGCCTGCACGGTGCATCTCGACGGCGAGGCGATTCGCTCCTGCGTGACGCCGGTGTCGGAGGTCGGGGCCGCGGAAGTCACGACCATCGAGGGGCTCGTCTCCGACCTCGGCAAGCACCTCCACGCGGCGTTCATCGCCGAGGACGTGCCGCAATGCGGGTACTGCCAGCCGGGACAGATCATGTCGGCGGCTGGCCTTCTCGGCACGAAGCCGAAGCCGACGGACGCCGACATCGACGACGCGATGAGCGGCAACCTCTGCCGTTGCGGCACCTATCAGCGCATCCGGAAAGCGATTCATCTCGCCGCGAAGATGAAAGCAGCGGAGGCGAAATGAGCAAGCCGGGAAGCGTCAACCGTCGTGATTTTCTGAAGACCGGCGCGGTCGCCGGTGGCAGTCTCGTCATCAGCTTCTACGTTCCCGGCTTCGGCCGGTCGCTCGGCGCCGCCGAGCCCTCGCCGACGTTCACGCCGAACGCGTTTCTCCGCATCGCCCCGGACGAGTCGGTGACGGTCGTCATCAACCACTCGGAGATGGGCCAGGGAGTCACCACCTCGCTCGCGATGCTCGTCGCCGACGAGATGGACGCGGACTGGAACCGCGTCCGTGTCGAGTTCTCCACGGTCGACGCGGTCTACAACCACACCGTGTTCGGCGTGATGCTGACCGGTGGAAGCACGACCACGACGTCCGAGTGGGAGCGGTTCAGGAAGGCCGGGGCCACCGCACGCGCGATGCTCGTGGCCACCG
>JAMPYE010000119.1 GCA_023700825.1 Thermoanaerobaculia bacterium
AGACCGCGATCGCACCGAGCGTCTCGAAGACCAGGAGCGGAGCCTCCGCGCTTTCTCCCGAGTACGTGAGTGCGAGAGACATCGCCATCGCGGCGTACCAGATGGCGGCGAGCATCCACGCTTTTCGCAGCGGCATGTTCATCGCGAGCAGCGCCGCGACGATCGGGAGTCCCGCGAGGAGCCAGAGCACCGAGGATCCAGGGTCCCCGCCCCATCCCGTCCCGCCGAGGACCATTCCGCCGAGTTCCTTCGTGACCGGGAAGGGCCGCGGGTAGTCCGCGACCGCCTCGACACCCAGGAAGGAGGCGAGGCCTCCGGCCGTCGCGCTGCTCGCGACGAGCATCACGACGAGATGCGCAGAAGCCACGAGCACGATGAGAGCGGGAGGGAAGCCTGGGTACGCCGTTTCGGGACCGGGGGACTCCGGAAGCCTGCAGAGCATCCATCCGGCGAGAGCGCTGACCGCGACGAGCGGGATCAGGAGCGAAGGCAGCGTCCATTCGATCCCGACGAGCGAGAGGATCAGCGCCTCGGTGGTGAGCGCGAGCGCGCCGCAGAGCATCGCGCTCGCGGCCCGCGTCGGCCGGCCGAGCTCGCGCACGATCGGAAGGCACGCGCCGAAGATTCCGGCCGGAATGAGCAGCAGTGCCGCGGCGAGCAGGCCGAGCGCGCTCATCGCGCCTCTCCGCGCACACCTCCGCCGGCGATACCCGCGAGAGTCGTCCAGCGGGAGGTGTCACACCGTGCGGTCACACAGAAGGTACGGATGCCGAAGCGATTTCGTCTTGTCGCAGTCTTCGATTCGGCAGGAATTGGCGGCTCCATCGAGTTGGAGAATTGAAACAAGGCGCGTCGCGGCGCGTAAACCGAGCCAGTCGGGTCGGGTCGAAGCTGCTCGCCGGCTCGATACCGCGGATCGGGTCGAACGAGCGTTGGCGGAGGGTGAATGTCGCACGTGGAGATCAGCAGGATTCGATGCGAGGATGACGCCGGATGCTGATCGACATCGTCCGCTTCGAGTGGCGCTACCACACGCGCCAGGTGTCGTTCGTCGCCGGCGCCGCGCTCTTTTTCGGGCTCGGGCTCGTATTCACTGCAACGGGATACGGCCCGGAGAACGTCCACGTCAATTCGCCCTACAGCATCACGCAGTCGATTGGGCTGCTCTCGCTTGTCTCGATCTTCCTGCTCGCAGTCTTCTGCTCGAACGCGGTGGTACGTGACCGCGAGCTGCGGACCGAGGAGCTCGTGTTCGCGACGCCGGTGGGGAAGCTCGACTTCCTTCTCGGGCGGTTCACCGGGTCGCTCCTCGCCGCGCTGGCGGCGTTCTCGTTTTCGGCCGCCGGAATGCTGCTCGCGCTCGCACTTCCGTCCGTGGAGCGGGCGCGGATCGGCACGATCGAGCCGCTTCACTACGTCTGGGCCCTCGCGGTGATGGCGCTGCCGAACATCCTCGTCGCCGCGGTGCTTCTGTTTGCGCTTGCGACGCTGACTCGCAGTGTTCTGGCGAGTTACGTTGGAGCGGTCTTCATCTACGTCATGTACTTCGTCGGCGCGAGCCTTGCGGGCTCGCCGCTGATGGCGGCGTCGGCTCCCGGCGCGGCAGGGGAGATGTCGCTCGCGGCACTGGCCGACCCGTTCGGGCTCTCCGCGTTCTTCGAGCAGACGCGCTTCTGGACGCCCGTCGAACGGGACAGCCGGCTCGTCTCTCTCTCGGGAAACCTCCTTCTGAATCGGGCGGGCTGGGTCGCGGTGGCGGCGCTCGCGTGGGCGGTTCTCTACCGGCACTTCGCGTTTCGCGTGATCGGAAAGAGCAGCGCGCGCGCCGTGACGCGCGCGCCGTCCGCCCTGGCCGCCCTCGCCGGCGCACCGCGCGTGATGGTGACGCCGACGCGGGGACTGCACGCGGATTGGGCAGCGATCGTCTCGGCCACCTGCCTCGAGGTGCGATGGATCGTCGGGAACGTCCCCTTCCTCGCGCTGAACCTGCTCTGGGCAGCGCTCGCCGCGTCGGAGATCGTCGCCGAGGTGTCGAGCGGTGAGTACGGGTCGGCGCTGATCCCGACGACCGGTATCGTGCTCTCGACGATTCAGCAGCCGCTGCTGCTCATCGCCACCGTCGTCCTCATCTACTTCAGCGGGGAGATCGCATGGCGCGAGCGGGCGACCTCGGTGGCCGCGATGCTCGACGCGACGCCCGCGCCGAGCATCGTCTTCGTCGTGTCGAAGTGGCTCGGGCTCTGCGCGCTGATCGCGGTGATGATCGCGAGCGGCTCGCTCGCCGGCGCGATCGTCCAGTTCGCGCGCGGGGGCGCCACGGCCGACGTCGGCGTGATGCTCGCATTCGCCTGGTTCGGCGGTGTGCCGCTCGCGCTCTTCGCGGCTGCGGCGATCGCGGTCCACGCCGCGAGCCCCGGGAAATACGCGGGTCTCTTCGTGCTGGTCGTGCTCGCTCTTTACATCCAGCGCGGCGCGGTGCTCGGGCTCGAGCACCATCTGTGGCGATTCGGCTCCGCGCCGGCGCCCGTCTACACCGAGATGAACGGCTTCGGTCCCTTCGTCGCCCCGTTCCACGCATACATGACGGTCTGGGCCGCGGTGGCGGGAATCCTGCTCCTCGGCGCGTCGCTGATCTGGCGGCAGGAACAGGGAGCGCGCCTGCGCGGCGTCCGGCGCGTCCTCCGGGGAGCGACCCCCGCGGTCAGGCTGGCGTTCGGCGTGCTCGCACTGTTTGCGCTGGTGGGCGCGGCGAGGGTTCTCTACAACACGAACGTCCTGAACACGTTCGAGAGCAGAAGCGCGCAACTCGACTGGACGGCCGCCTACGAAAAGAGCTGGAAGCGGATCGCGGTGCTTCCGCAGCCCCGAATCGCGCACGTCGAGACGGCGCTCGACCTGCGCCCCGAGGATCGGAGCTACCGGCTTCACGGGCGCTACGAGCTCGCGAACGGGACCGACGAGGTAATTCCGAGCGTGTTCGTGGCGGTTAGGCGCGACGCGTCGGTCGCGGGACTGTCGATGCCGGGCGCGAAGCTGGCGCTGCGAGACGCGCGCTTCGGCCAGTACCGGTTCGATCTCGAGACGCCGCTGCAGCCGGGCGGGCGCGTGGAGCTTCGCTTCGATCTCACCTTTGCCAACCCGGGGTTCGTGAACGACGATCCCGACACGGCGGTCGTCGCGAACGGCAGCTGGATCCCGAGCTGGCAGTGCCTTCCCACGATCGGGTACCGCAGGAGCTACGAGCTCGGGAATGCCCGTGAGCGCACGAAGCGCGGGTTGCCGGAGCTCGAGACGCTGCCGTCGCTGGCGGGCGACCTGGGGGACGGATCCGGGATTGCGGACGACTGGATCACGTTCGACGTGACGATGTCGACGGCGCCCGATCAGATCGCGATCACGTCGGGACATCTCGAGCGCGAGTGGAGAGCGAACGGGCGCCGCTACTTCCATTACAGATCCGAGGCTCCCGTGGTCGAGGGCTTCGACTTCATGTCGGCCCGGTACGAAGTGGCGAGGCGGCAGCACGGGCGAGTGTCCGTGGAGGTCTACCACCACGCGGGGCACGATCGAAACGTCGAGCGGATCCTCCGCGCCGCGACCGACACGCTCGACTACATGCAGGCGAACCTCGGGCCGTACCCGTTCCGACAACTGAAGATCGTCGAGATCCCGTCGTACTGGAACTTTGGAGGCCACGCCCGGGCCGACACGATCTCGATCGTCGACGTTCGCGGCTTTCTCAAGGACGCGTCCGATCCCGATCGCATCGACATCGTCTATCGGCGTGTGGCGCACGAAGTCGCGCACCAGTGGTGGGGACATCGGCTCTCGCCGGCGACGGCGGCAGGCGGGTCGATGCTCGTCGAATCGCTCACGAAGTACAGCGAGCTGATGATCATGCGCCGCTCGCTCGGTGCAGGCGAGGTGCGCGATTCGCTCGTTTACGAGCTCGACCGCTATCTCGCAGGGCGTGCCGATCAGACCGGCGGGGAGCCGCCGCTCGCGCTCGTCGAGGACGAAGCGCACATCTATTACGGCAAGGGCGCGCTCGTGATGCACGCGATCGCCGACCTGATCGGAGAGGACGCTCTGAACCGTGCGCTGCGGAGTTTCTATACCGAGCACAGCGGCCCCGCGCATGCAGCGACGACTGCGGACCTCCTCTCGAAGCTTCGCGCCGAGGCGCCGCCGGCGGCGCGCCCGCTGATCGACCAGTGGATGAGCGAGGTCGTGCTCTACGACGTCGGGCTCGAGTCGGTATCGGCGTCGAGGCGGAGTGACGGCCGGTGGGACGTCGCGCTCCGTGTGAGGGCAGGCAAGACACGCGTCGACGACAAGGGTGCGGAGACGCCCGCCCCGATGCGCGAGCCGGTGACGGTCGCGATCCACGGGTCGGGGGAAGGGGACGGCAAGCTGCTCGAGTCGTCGAAGCGCGAGCTGCGCAGCGGGCTCAACGAGATCTCCTTCATCGTCGCCGAAGAACCGTCACGAGCCATCGTCGACCCGATGCTCTGCCTGATCGACAAGAACAGGTTCGACAATGAAAGGCAGGCGGAAGGCGAGAGGCGATAGGCGAAAGCAGGCGAGCCATGTGGAGTGCGCAAGCGCAGCTTGCGCCCTTCCTCGGCGGAAGCCGCAGCTTCCGCTCTTGCGGCCGTTCTCAGGAGCTTCGACCGCCGAAGCTGCGCTTCGGGTAGGAAGGGCGAAAGCTTCGCTTTCGCACTCCACATTCCGCCGCCTGCCTGCTCATCGCCCATCGCCTTTCGCCTCTCGCCTCCCCCTCGGAAGACCTTCGCCCCTCGCCGCGTTCTCTTCGCGGGGCCGGGTCCGGCCATCAGGAGGGTTTCCTTGATTTCGAAGCGAATCGCCATTGCCATCCTTGCGACAACCGCGCTCGTCGGAGCCTCCCCCGAGGCCCGCGCGTGCACGAATATCCTCGTGACGAAGGGCGCGTCGGCCGACGGCTCGACGATGATCACCTACGCCGCCGACTCGCACGAGCTCTACGGCGAGCTTTACTACACGCCTGCGCGCAGCCACGCCCCCGGCGCGATGCGCGACGTCATCGAGTGGGACACCGGCAAGTTCCTCGGCCGCATCCCGCAGCCGGCGCAGACCTACTCGGTTGTCGGCAACATCAACGAGTTCCAGGTCGCCATCGGCGAGACGACGTTCGGCGGCCGCGAGGAGCTGAAGGGCCCTTCGGGCATCATCGACTACGGCTCGATGATGTACATCGCACTCGAGCGCGCGAAGACGGCGCGCCAGGCGGTCGAGGTCATCGGCGCGCTGTTCGACGAGTTCGGCTACGCGTCGAGCGGCGAGTCGTTCTCGATCTCCGACCCGAACGAAGTCTGGATCATGGAGATGATCGGCAAGGGCGAGAAGCAGAAGGGCGCCCTCTGGGTTGCGCGGAAGCTTCCCGACGGTACGATCTCCGCGCACGCCAACCAGGCGCGCATCCGCCAGTTCCCGCTCAACGATCCCGCGACGACTCTCTACTCGAAGGACGTCATTTCCTTCGCGCGCGAGAAGGGCTGGTTCAAGGGCAAGGACGCCGAGTTCAGCTTCGCCGACACCTACGCGCCGCTCGACTTCGGCGCATTGCGCTTCTGCGAGGCGCGCGTCTGGAGCGTTTTCCGCCGCGCGGCGCCGTCGATGGAGTTCTCGATCGACTACGTGAAGGCGAAGCCGGGCGCGGAGCCTCTGCCGCTCTGGATCAAGCCCGACAAGAAGATCTCGCTGCGCGACACGATGTGGCTCATGCGCGACCACTACGAAGGCACCGAGTTCGACATGACGAAGGGCATCGGCGCGGGGCCGTTCCAGCTGCCGTACCGCTGGCGCCCGATGGAATGGGAGTTCGAAGGGCAGAAGTACGTCCACGAACGCGCCATCTCGACGCAGCAGACCGGCTTCTCATTCGTGACGCAGTCGCGCTCGTGGCTGCCCAACCCGATCGGCGGCATCCTCTGGTTCGGCTTCGACGACACCTACAGCACGGTCTACACGCCGATGTACTGCGGTATCCGCGACGTGCCGAAGAGCTGGGCGGTCGGTAGCGGGAACTTCAACGAGTTTTCGTGGGACTCGGGGTTCTGGGTCTTCAACTTCGTCTCGAACTGGGCCTACTCGCGCTACAGCGACATGATCGTCGACATCCAGAGGGTCCAGGGCGAGCTCGAGAGCCAGTTCTTCGCGCAGCAGCCCGAGGTCGAGAAGGCCGCGGCCGATCTCTACGCGCGCGCCCCGGGTCTCGCTCGCGACTACCTCACCGAGTATTCGGTGGAGCAGGGGGAGATGGTGACGAAGCGCTGGCGCAAGCTCGGCGAGCACCTTCTCTGGAAGTACCTCGACGGAAACGTCCGCGACGCGCAAGGCGGGATCACGCATCCCGCCTACTGCGAGCCCTGGTACAAGGCGATCGTGGCGGAGAACGGTGAAGGGCTGAAGGTCCCGCCCCCGCCTCCCGCGCCCCCGGCGCCGGTTCCGGCCGCGCCGTAAGAGGCGGGCGAGAGGCGAAAGGCGAGAGGCGATAAGCAAGCCAAAGGCCAGAGACTGAGCAGGCAGTGAGATCGGGGCGCCGGCGCGAGTCGGCGCCCCGATCTCGTTCGTAGCGGCTTATGTGGAGTGCGGAAGCGAAGCTTCCGCCCTTCCTCGCCGAAGCGTAGCTTCGGCGCCCTCCCGTCAATACAAACGCGGAAGCTCACGCTGCCGCAAGGAAGGGCGAAGGCTCCGCTTTCGCACTCCACACGACCTCGCTCGTCGCCTCTCGCCTTTCGCCTCCTCGCCTCCGCCTCTCGATATACTTCCCCCATGTCCTCGCTGGACTCGTTCTTCCGCCTCTCCGAGCGCGGAACGAGTGCCCGCATCGAGATCCTCGGCGGGCTGACGACGTTCGTCGCGATGGCGTACATCGTCGTCGTCAATCCGGCGATTCTCTCGTTCGCGGGAATCCCCGTCGGGCCGAGCACCGTGGCGACGATCACGGTCGCGTTTGCCGGGTCGGTCCTCATGGGGCTCTGGGCGAACCGGCCGATCGCGGTCGCTCCGTACATGGGCGAGAACGCCTTCATCGCGTTCGGTCTGGCCGCGTTAGGCATCAGCTGGCAGCAGCGGTTCGGCGCCGTATTCGTCAGTGGCGTTCTCTTCCTGGTCATCACGCTCGTCGGGATCCGCGGGTGGCTCGCGCGCTCGATCTCGGCGAGCCTCAAGCAGAGCTTCGCCGTCGGCATCGGCCTCTTCCTGGCCTTCATCGGCCTCTACGAGACGGGGATCGTGACGAGCGCCGCGGCCGGAATGCCGGTGGCCGCGCTCGCGACGGCCGACGGCTCCCTCCTGCGCGCGCCCGCCGTGCCCGTGAAGATCGGCGACCTGCGAAGCCCCGAGGTACTGCTGGCGATCGCGGGATTCGTCGTGATCATGGTGCTGCTGCAGAGGAAGGTGAAGGGCGGGATTCTGATCGGAATCGCGGTGACCGCAATCGCGGGCGGGCTCCTCGGACACGGCAGCGCGCCGAAGGCAATCGTCGCGATGCCTTTCACCGGCGACTACTCGCTCGCACCGATCGCGCTTCAACTCGACGTCGCGGGAGTGCTGAAGCTGAGTTTCATTCCGATTCTCCTCACGCTCTTCCTGATGAGCTTCCTCGATACGTTAGGCACGCTCGTCGGCGTCGGTGCCGCAGGGAAGATGCTCGACGAGAAGGGAAACCTCCCGGAGATCGAGCGGCCGATGACGGTCGACGCGGTCGCCTGCGCGCTGAGCGGGCTGGTCGGAACGTCGACGAGCGGCGCCTACATCGAGTCGGCGACCGGAATCCGCGAAGGGGCGCGGACGGGCCTCGCCGCGGTGACGACGGGATTGCTCTTCGCGGCGTCGCTCTTCTTCATCCCGCTCGTCGAGCCGCTGCAGGCGATGCGCTTCGCCTACGCGCCGGCACTGATCGCGGTCGGCGTGCTGATGATCGGCTCGATCCGCGAGGTGGCGCTCGACGACCTCACCGAGCTCGCTCCCGCGTTCGCGACGATCGCGGTGATGGTCTTCACCTACAACATCGCCAACGGCCTGACGGCGGGGCTGGTGCTCTGGCCCGTCATGAAGCTCGCCGCGGGACGCTGGCGCGAGATCAACGGCGGCGCGATCGCGCTCGCGATCGTCTGCCTGCTCTACTACGTCTTCGGGCTGCCACACTGACGACCATGCGCGAATTCATCGAGTCGCTTCCGAAAGCCGAGCTTCACCTTCACATCGAAGGGACGCTCGAGCCCGGGCTGATGTTCGAGCTCGCGAGCCGCAATGGCATCGCGCTCCGCTACCCGAGCGTCGAGGCGCTCCGGGCCGCGTATCAGTTCTCCGACCTCCAGTCGTTCCTCGACATCTACTACGAGGGCGCGGGCGTGCTGCAGAAGCGCGAGGACTTCGCCGACATGGCGATGGCGTATTTTCGCAAGGCCTCGTCACAGGGACTGAAACACGCGGAGATCTTCTTCGACCCGCAGACGCACACGAGCCGGGGGATCAAATACGAAACCGTCGTCCGGGGCCTCCGGGAAGCGCAGGAGCGCGCGAAGAGCGAGCTCGGCGTCACGTCGGCGCTGATCCTCTGCTTCCTCCGCCATCTCAGCGAGGACGAGGCAATGCTGACACTCGACGAGGCGCTGCCGTTCCGCGACGCGATCGTTGCCGTCGGTCTCGACTCGTCCGAGCGCGGCCATCCGCCGTCGAAGTTCGCGCGCGTCTTCGAGCGTGCGCGCGCCGAAGGGCTGCTCGCGGTCGCACACGCCGGGGAAGAGGGGCCGCCGGAGTACATCTGGGAGGCGCTCGACATCCTGAAGGTGAGGCGGATCGACCACGGCGTTCGATGCATCGAAGATCCGAGGCTCGTGCAGCGGCTCGTGGACGAGCAGATCCCGCTGACGGTCTGTCCGTTGTCGAACGTGAAGCTCCGGGTCTTCGACACGCTCCGCGACCACAACCTGAAGCGACTCCTCGACCTCGGCGTGAAGGTGACGATCAACTCCGACGATCCCGCCTACTTCGGCGGCTACATCGGCGAGAACTACGTCGCGACCGCGGACGCACTGGCGCTGACGCAGGCGGAGATCGAGACGATCGCGAAGAACTCGTTCGACGCGAGCTTCGTGTGAAACAAGCGATAGGCGGGAGGCGATAGGCGAGAAGCAGGCCGAATGCTCCTCGTAGCGCCGGCGTCCCCGCCGGCTTCCCCGCGAGCGTCTCGCTCGCGAGGCCGATCGGACTTTCCACGCCGGCGAGACGCTGGCGTGGCTGCCCGCGAGGACGCGGGCGCTACGAGAACGCGTTCTCGACCCGCGCTGGCCACTAAGCGTTGCCCCCTGGCCCACTCATCGCCTGTCGCCTCTCGCCCCTCGCCTGCTTTTGTTAAGATACCCCCCGCGTGACCCTTCTCAGGAGCCCGATTGATCTCTTCTCTCATTGAGCGCGCGACCGCGCTGATCCTGCGCCGCCCGTGGGCGATTCTCCTCGTCACCCTCGCCGTCGTGCTGGCGTCGGCGGTCGTGGCGTCGCGCATGAAGCTCGACCCCGACGTTCTCAACATGATGCCGGAGGGAAACCGGGAGGTGGACGAGTTCCGGTCGATCATCCGCGAGACCGGGACGCTCGACTTCCACGTCATCGTCGTCAAATTCCCCGAGGGATCACGGCCCGACACCTACGCTCCCATCCTCGACAGCATCGGCGGGTCGCTCGAGAAGTCGCCGATGGTGGAGAGCGTCACCTGGAAGATCCCCGATCCGTTGTCGCTCATCGACAAGGTGCTGCCCTACTCGATGCTCGTGCTCGACGAGAAGCAGCTCGACGCCGTCTCGGAGAAGCTCACCGACGAGGCGATCCGCTCGGCGGTCGCGCGCAACAAGGCACTCCTGCAGACGCCGCAGTCGCCCGTCGCCGAGGAGTTGATCCGCGTCGACCCGTTCAACCTCCTGCCGATCTACATCGACACGCTCAAGCGCGCGGGCGGTGGCGCGAAGGTCGACCTGACGAGCGGCTACTACATCTCCTCCGACCAGACGACCGCGCTCATCATCGCGAAGCCGCGCAAGGCCGCCCAGGACCTTCCCTTCAGCCGGGAAATGATGGAAGCGACGTACGCGATCACGGCGGGCGCATCGAAGGAGTTCAGCGTCGCGAACCCGGGAGTGCCACTTCCGAACTACGGCTACACCGGCGGGTACGCGATCGCCGCGGCCGACGAGAAGATCATCCGTCGCGA
>JAMPYE010000120.1 GCA_023700825.1 Thermoanaerobaculia bacterium
CGTCATGGACCTCTCGTCGCCGAGCATCCGCCCGATCTACTCGATCGAGTCAGCGATCGTCTACGCGGCGTCGGGCGACGACGTCGTCACGACGATCGTGGACGGCCGCATCCTCATGCTCGACCGGAAGGTGAAGACCGTCGACGTGAAGAAGGCCGTGACCGAAGCCGACGCCGTGAGAGCGCGGGTGATGGAGAGTCTGAAGAAGTGAATGCGGATTGCGCGGTGCGGAATGAGGTTGCCAGGGGAGGAGGGCGCCGGAGCGAGATTCCGGGCAAAGGCCCGTTCACGTCCCCACGCAAGGCTGCTTCCGGTATCTCAATACGCATTCCGCATTCCGCAGTCCGAATTCCGTAGGAGCTACCTTGCCCGACCAGCACGGATTCCCGACGGCGAGTGACGTCGTCAAGCACATGAACGCGCGCTTCGCGGCGCTCGGCCTCGATTGCCGGATCGAGCACATCGCCGTGCTCCCCTACGTCAATCCGATGTGGATGGCGAACTGGGACATTCCGCAGCTCGCGGGCGTCGTCGATGCCGCGATTCTCGAAGAGGAGCTTCGCGAAGCCAGGTGGATCTTTCCGCAGGTTCTGGAAGACTACGAGTAGAGGCACCAGGGCTCAACCGGGATCGCCGCAGCTTTCTCAATTCTTCACTGCCCATTCGACATTCTTCATTTCGGTTTTCGTGCCCTAACAGAAACCGAAATGGAGAATGTCGAATGAAGAATGAGGAATGGAGAAGGCGGACCGTGCCGTCGGCTACGGCGAGATCAATTCGTCTCGATCCCCAGCTCCTTCATCTTCGCGGCGAGAACGCGCATCGAGATACCGAGCGATTCCGCGGCCTGCGCACGCGTGCCGGAGCGGGCGAGCGCTTCGCGGACCCGGATCTCCTCGACGGCCGTGGTGACGCGGGAGACGGCCTCGTCGAGAGTGCCCGACAGATCGAACGCCTGCCGGAGCAACTCTTCGGGAAGGGCACCGCGCGCGCCGAGGCGAAGGTCGCCGGGGCCGATCACGTCGCCGTCGGCAAGGATCAGGGCGCGCTCGATGCAGTTCTCGAGCTCGCGCACGTTCCCCGGCCAGTCGTAGTCGCGAAGCTGCGCGCGAGCCTCGTCGGAGAGCGAGATGCCGCGACGGCCGAGCTCTTTCGAGCACTTCTCCAGGAAGAAACGGGCGAGCGCGTCGATGTCGCCCCTCCGTGCGCGAAGCGGCGGCACGACGATCGGGAAGGCGCTGATCCGGTAGTAGAGATCGTCGCGGAACGTCCCCTCGCCGACCAATTTCGCGAGATCGCGATTCGTCGCACAGATGATCCGCGTGTCGACCTCGACTGGAGTGCCGCCTCCGATCCGATCGAACGTGTGATCCTGCAGCACGCGCAATACCTTCGACTGCACCGGTTGCCCGAGCTCGCCGATCTCGTCGAGGAAGACCGTCCCACCGTCGGCGAGCTCGAAGCGGCCGAGCTGACGCCCCGAAGCCCCTGTGAACGATCCCCTCTCGTGTCCGAAGAGCTCGTTCTCGATCAGCGTGTCGGGGATCGCAGCGCAGTTGATCGCGACGAACGGCCCGTCGCGCCTTGCGCTCAACTCGTGAATCGCCCGCGCGAAGAGCTCCTTGCCGGTGCCGGTCTCACCCTGCAGCAGCACGGTGGCGTCGGTCTCGGCGACTCTTCGCACCTGCTTCGAGACGTCGAGCATGATCTCCGAATCGCCGACGATCGCGGGGAACCGCGGCCTGCTCGAGAGCTCCTCCTGCAGCAGCATGTTCTGGCGGACGAGGGCGCGCCGCTCGATCCCGCGACGAATGAGCAGGATCAGGTAGTCGATGTCGACCGGCTTCTGAATGAAGTCGCTCGCGCCGAGCTTCATCGCCTCGACCGCGTCTTCGATCGTGCCGAAGCCGGTCATCACGATCACGGGGCAGTCGGGATCGGATTCCTTCGCCTCCCGCAACACCTCGGTGCCGCTGGCACCGGGGAGGCGGAGGTCGGTGACGATCGCCGCGTAGCGCGCCCCTTTCCGGATTCTCCGGATCGCCTCGGCACCGCTCGCGATCCACTCGGCTTCGAGCCCCTCGGAGCGCATCGTCTCCAGCAGCATCTTCGCCAGAGAATCCTTGTCCTCGACGATCAGAACGCTCTTCATCCGGATGACCTGTCGTGATGATATCGCGACGGAGGCTACTCGTGAGTCCGCGTGCGCCGGCGCTCGAGAATGAGCGTCACCTCGCGGATCGCGACGATGAAGTGCGCGAGCCCGAAGCCACTGACGAGACCGCGTACGAAGAGATTGTCAGCGATCAGCGTGAGCGTCGGGTTGGCGTGAAGGAGCGGGTGAAACTCCCAGAACCGGGTCCACGGCACGATCGCGAAGAACGCTCCCGCCTCGAGGCAGTAAATGATGAAAAGAATCGCGATCGTCATCCGCGGCCATTGTAGGGGCTGCAGCTCCGGCCACCAAAGAGAAACGGGCCGGGATTGTCTCCCGGCCCGCGGCTTCGGTTGCGTGATGGATCCAGGGAGCTAGTCGCCCCGGTCGACCTTTCCGCCGCCGCCCGAGCGGGGGCTGGACGAAGAAGACGAGGAGGAAGAGGAACCACCCGACGAACCGGAGGAGCGGCTCGAGCCGCCGCTCGACGACGAGCCGCCGGACGAAGGCCTGCTGATCGAGCCCGATCCGCTGCCTCCGCGACTCGACCCCGAGGACGACGAGCCGGAGCTCCCTCGGCCGATCGAGGAGCCGGAACTGCCGCGGCTACTCGAGGAGCCGGAGTTACCACGAGTCGACGAGCTGGAGCCCTTGTTGTCGCTCGGCGTCAGGCGAGCTCCGCCGATCGAGCCGATGACGCGGCGGACGGTGTCACCGGTGCCGCGCCACGAGTCGTTCGAGGATCCGCGCGTCGAGTTGGAGCTCGATGCGCCGGCAGAGGTCGAAGGACGGCTCACCGGATCGTCGCCGCCACCGCGAACCACCGTGGTCCGCGGGTTCGAGGTGGTCGTGCTCTGGTTTCCTCCCGTCGAGGCGCCACGCACCGGCCGGCCTCTCCAGTCGAGGGCCGACGAGCTCGCGCTTCCACCCGAGCCGTTGCGATCGATTGTCGAGGTGTCGGATCCACCGCCGCGGGGAGCCGGCTCACTCGGTGTGTCAGGCTCCTGCATTCTCGGTGTCGATCCCACTCCCGGACGACTGGTTGCCGGGCCGTTGGAGTCGTCGCGCCCGGAGTTGGTGCTTCCGCCGGTCGTCGATCCACCACCTCGAGGAATGGTGCTCGTGCCTCCGCCGCGGGGAATCGTGCTTCCGGTCGCCGGAGTAGCGGTCGATCCGCTTCCGGTCGTGGTTCCGGGCCGTTCGATCGTCCCTCCCGTGCCTCGTCCACCGCGGACACCGGTGCGACCGGGATCGGTGTTCGTCGGAGAGGTCGTGCCACCGCCGGCCGAGGGCAGCCTGGTGCGGCCACGCGTCGCAGTCGTCGAACTGGTCGTGCTGCTCTGGCCACGAGTGACGCGGTCGCGGACGGTTTGCGGAAGTGCGGGGTCCCTTTGGAAGAACTGCGTCAAATCTCCTGAGGACCCCGCACCCACGCTGCCGGTACCACTACCGTCGCGGCTTCCGCGGATGATCCGATCCACGGCAGTCGACGGATCTCTCATATCAGAGCGATTGATGCGCACGGGCTGGTTGGTGAAGGTAGCGCGGCCACCTTCGCGAGTCAGTCGGTCACGAACGGCGTCGGAGGTCAATGCCGCGCGGTCGACACGGTTCGAATAAAGCGTTCTGGAGTCGACGACGGTGTAGGCGCTCAGGTCGCCCGAGCTTACGGTGACGTGCCCGCGGAAGCCGTACTGCCCGTAGACTCTCGGGTTGCAGTACGGGTCGTAGAGCCACGGGTAGTAACCCGAGTAGTAGCTGTAGTAGCCCCAGGGAACCCAGCCTACCCAGCTCGGACCCCAGGCCCAGTAGACCCACGCGGGCGAGTACACGACGCCCGGGAACCAGATCCATCCATGGTGCCCGACGTAGGCCCAGCTGCCGTAGTGGTAGGGCACCCAGCCCCACGGCTCGTAGCTGATCCAGTTCGATCCGCCCGCGCCCCAGCCCCAGTGTCCGTAGTAGTACGGGCGCCAGCTGGTGGAGACGTACGGGCGCCAGGCCCACTGGTCGTAGTCCTTGACGTAGACCCAGCGACCGTTCTCGTTGAGATCGTCTTCGGCGTACGCGAGGCTCGCGTCGAGATGGCGGCTTTCCTTGTTTGCGTAGCGCTCCGCGCGGGAGAGGAACCAGCGCTCGAACTCCGAGGCCGCGACGTTGCTGATCGCACGCCGGTCGTAGACTCCCGTGGGGTCGATCTTCGCGCGGTCACCCGCGCGGAGTGAGGTGGATCCGTTCGGCGTGCGGACTTCGACCGCACCCTCGAACACCGTCGCGATGTCGACGCCGCGCGAGTTCGTCTCCACGCCGTAGATCGATTCGCGGTCCGAGACGAAACTGGCGTTCGGGGTGTCGAGCCGGAGGGGCTCGCTTCCCTCGTAGCGGCGATAGACGATGACGTGCCCGCCGAGAAGCCTGACCACCGACTGCTCCCCACCCTCTTCGTAGTTCATCAGCATCGACTCGAACTTCACGGTCGATTCCCGGTCGAGGGCGATGATGTTGCCGTCCGCGAGACGAAGCTCGGTCCGGCCGCGACGGGCGGCACGCACCTCGTCACCCGGGTAGACAGGGAGATTGACTCGAACGTCGACCTCGCGGCCGTCGTCCTGCACCAGGACCGAATCGCTGTCGTCGTACGTGACGTACGACTGGTGCGCGTCCTGGGCGACGAGCGGAAGTCCGGCAAGGATGAAACCCGCTGCGATGAGTGATCTGATACGCATGGCCTGCCTCCGTCGTAAATCTCCGGAGAAAGCCAGATGCTTAAGTCGTGCCAGCTTCGTAACCGCGCGTTTGCTCACTTTTGCGGAAACCCGGCGCGCTGCGATCCTCCGAAAGGGACAGAGTTGTCAGATCGAGAGGACGCATGTGGAGTGCGCAAGCTCCGCTTTCGCACTCCACAGGGTCACCCGTAGAACCGCCGCCCCTCCGCCGCCATCCGCTCCAGAAGCCCGGCCGGATGGAAACGCGCTCCAAGGCGCGATTCCAGCTCCGCCATCCGGGCGACGACCGCCGCCGGCCCGGTCGCATCGACGTAGTGAAGCGGGCCTCCACGGATCGGGGGAAAGCCGAGGCCGAGGATCGCGCCGATGTCACCGTCGCGCGGAGTCGAGAGAACCTGCTCCTCGAGACAGTGGACCGCCTCGTTGACCATCACGAGGGAGAGCCTGTCGACCATCTCCTTCGGCGCGATCGACTTGCGCGTCGCGCCGCCGAAGAACTCGTAGACCTGGGTGTTGACCGGCTTCTTTCCATCCTTGCCGTCGTAGCGGAAGAAGCCGCGGCCGTTCTTGCGCCCCGCGAACCCCGCTTCGTGCAGCTTGCGAAGCGAGGGAGACGACGAGAGGCCGCGTGCGGCAAACGCCGCGCCCAAATCCTCGGAGACGTGCGCCGCGACGTCGATGCCGACTTCGTCGAGCAGGGTGACCGGCCCGACGGGGAACCCGAAGTCCTTGAGCGCCGCGTCGAGCGCGAGAATCTCCGCCCCCTCGTCGAGCAGCAGGATCGCCTCGTTCATGAACGGGGCGAGAATCCGCGTCGTATAAAAGCCGGGGCCGTCCCTGACGACGATGACCGTCTTGCCCTGCGCCGTTCCGAACGCGCAGGCCGTCGCGATCGCGCGCTCCGACGAGGCGCCGGTCACGACGACTTCGAGCAGCGGCATCTTCGGCACGGGAGAGAAGTAGTGCATGCCGACGACGCGTTCCGGATGCCTCGCGCCCGCCGCGATCTCGCGGATCGGTATCGCCGACGTGTTCGACGCAAAGACGGCGTCGTCGTCGATCACGGCTTCGGCCTCCGCGAGGACGCGGCGCTTCAGCTCGAGGTCCTCGAACACGGCCTCGATCACGAGATCCGCGCCGGCGACCGCCGCTCCGTCGGACGACAGGGTGAGACGGTCTCGTCGCGATGCGGCATCGGCGTCGCTGATCGTGCCGGCCCCGAGACGCTTCGCGAGGCTCGCCTCAAGGCTCTCCCGCACTCGCGCCAGCGCGGCGGCGGAGGGATCCTTCACCACGACGGGACAGATCGAGAGCGATACCGCTGCGATCCCCTCGCCCATCAGCCCGCCGCCGATCACTGCAAGCGTGCTCACCTCGCGCGGCTCGGAGGCGGCGCGCGGTTTCTTGAGCTCGTTCATCGCGTCGAAGATCCAGATGAGACTCTTCGACTCGGAACCGGCAGCGAGCCTTCCGAAGAGCTCGATCTCCTTCTCCTGGCCCGCGAGAAAGCCGCGTCGAAGCCCTGTCTCGACGCACTCGATGATCGCGTGTGGCGCGGGGTAGAGCCCGCGCGTGCGCCCGACGACCTGCTTCCTGGCTTGCGCGATGATCAGCGTGCGCATCGGAGCGGCATTCTCGACCTTCGTGGCGAGGCCGGGCGTGTGCGAGTGGATCTCGCCCGCGGCGAACCTCGCGGCAGCGCGCGTGGCTTCCTCGAGGAGCACGCCGGGCTCGACCACGTCGTCGACCAGTCCGAGTCGTTCGGCCTTCGCGGCGCGGAGGCGTTGCCCGAGCAGCATCATCGGGAGGGCCCGCACGACGCCGATCAGCCTCGGGAGGCGCTGGGTGCCACCAGCGGCCGGCAGGAGACCGAGCATCACCTCGGGCAGCCCGAGCACCGTCTTCGAATGGCTGGTCGCGATCCGGTAGTGACAGGCGAGCGCGACCTCGAGCCCGCCGCCGAGCGCAGCTCCGTGAATCGCGGCGACGAACGGCTTGCGGCTCGCCGCGACGCGATCGAGCAGGCGGTGACCCTCGCGGACGAACGCGGACGCCTCCTCGGCGGTCGTCATCGCCTTGACCTCGTCGAGATCGGCGCCGGCGATGAAGTTGTCCTCCTTGCCGCTCCGGAGCACGCACGCGCGAATCGACGGCTCGCTCTCGACGCGGTCGAGAGCCGCGCGGAACTCGCCCAGCAGCCGGCTCGACAAGACGTTGACCTTCGAGCCCGGGACATCGAACGTCAGCACGGCGACGCCGTCGGGCCGATCTTCGAACGAAATACTGCTCATCTCCGCCCCCCGCGGGACGCCGAGGCCCCGCCCTCTCGAGACTATCACCAACCTTGCGGCGTGGCGGAGCGGGGAGAGGGAGCGCCGATCGCGATCCTGGAAGTTGTCATCGCTTCGAGCGCTGGGGCATCATGCGGACATGCCGATCAGACACCTCGCGATGCTCGTCGCGCTCCTGGCGTCGCCCATCGCGCTCGAAGCGCAGTTGCCCGACGTCGCGAAGGCCGTCATCGCCGCCGCGATGGAGCAGACGAAACAGCTCGTCCGGTATGACGGGAGCTACACCCGGATCCCCTACCCGGGTGGCGACGTGCCCGCGGACCGCGGCGTCTGTACCGACGTCGTGATCCGCGCCTATCGTGCCGCGGGAATCGACCTGCAGAAGGAAGTGCACGAGGACATGCGTCGCGCCTTCGCGTCGTATCCGAAGAACTGGGGCCTCGCGCGCCCCGACTCGAACATCGATCATCGCCGGGTCCCGAACCTGCGGGCGTTCTTCAAGCGCAAGGGCGCGTCGATACCCGTGACGCGCGATCCCGCGGCCTACCTGCCGGGCGATCTCGTCACCTGGAATCTCACGAGCGGCGTGCCGCACATCGGCATCGTCGTCGACCGGAAGTCTGCCGACGGCGCCCGTCACCTCGTCGTCCACAACATCGGCTCCGGCCCGCAACTCGAGGACGTGCTGTTCGCGTGGACGGTGACGGGGCACTATCGGTATCCATGAACTTCATTCGGTCCGGCTGCGCTGGTTGCGATCGAAGGGCGAAACACAATGAATGCAGAACGCTGAATGCTGAACGCGGAATGTAGAAAAGGGATGCGGGAGCTGCAGGTGCGACGTGACACTGGGAGTGAGAGCATTCGGAAAGCAACCCGGCCCTCGCGAGCTCCTTTCTTCATTCATCGTTCTGCACTCTGCGTTCTGCATTCGTTGTGTTCTCATCCCGTCAACGGAGCGCTGACCTTCCGGGTATGAACAAACGCGAAAAAGCGACGAAGATCGCCTCCATCCTCGACGCCCTCTTCCCGATGCCCGACATTCCGCTCGAGCACGAGGATCCGTTCACGCTGCTCGTGGCGGTCGTGCTTTCGGCGCAGACGACCGATGCGCGCGTCAACATGGTCACGCCGGGGCTGTTCGCGCTCGCATCGACGCCGGAGGCGATGGCGCGCCTGAGCGTGGAGCAGATCCTGGAGAAGATCCGCACCTGCGGGCTCGCGCCCGGCAAGGCGAAGAACATCAAGCGACTCTCGGAGTTGCTGGTGGAGCGCCACGACGGTCGCGTGCCTGCCGACATGGCCGCGCTCGAGGATCTTCCGGGAGTCGGCCACAAGACGGCGAGCGTCGTGATGGCGCAGGCGTTCGGCGTGCCGGCGTTTCCGGTCGACACGCACATCCATCGCCTCGCGGCACGATGGAAGCTCTCCAGTGGCAGAAACGTCGAACAGACCGAGCGCGACCTGAAGAAGGTCTTCCCGGAATCGGCGTGGGGAAAGGTCCACCTGCAGATCATCTACTTCGGCAGAACGTACTGTCCCGCGCTGCGCCACGATCCGGACGCCTGTCCAATCTGCGCATGGGCGGGAGAAGGCGGGAGGCGAAAGGCGAAAGGCGTCAGGAAGGCCGGCGCGCGAACGAAGCGGTGACACGACGGACGCCCCATGTGGCCCAGGCAGGAGTGCCTGCGCCACATACCTGCCCGCGGCAAGCGTCTCCGCCTGCTCATCGCCTCTCGCCTTTCGCTTTCTCCCAAAACGCGAACGGGCGAAGCCCTGCGGCTTCGCCCGTGACGCAACTCCGTGGATCCCGGATCAATAGAACGTCGAGATCATTTCCTGGAACGTCGGGTTGTTCTTCACCTTGATCGCCTTCTGGTGAATGACTTCCATCTCGTCGTCGAGCGACGAGGTGATGACGTCGTAGAGAACGCCGGAGGTGACCTTGTCCTTCTCGCGGGTGTAGCGGAGAGCGGCCGAGCGATCGGTCGGATCGTGGTCCGCGGGGAGATACGCGAGCTTCGCGCGGATCTCCTTGAACTGGTCGTCGCCGCGCCAGGTGACGCAGGGCGAGATGATGTTCAGGAATGAGAAGCCCTTGTGCTGGATCGCCTTCTTCGTCAGCTCGACGACGAGCTTGATGTCGCCACTGAACGCGCGCGCGACCCAGGTCGCGCCGAACGAGATCGCGAGCTCGCACGGGTCGACCGCGTGGTCGGGATTTCCGTACGTGGTCGACTTCGTCTTGTCACCGATCGGCGTCGTCGGTGCGGCCTGGCCCTTAGTAAGGCCGTAGATCTCGTTGTCCATCATGATGTAGGTGAGATCGATGTTGCGCCGCGCCGTGTGCATGAAGTGATTGCCGCCGATGGCGATACCGTCGCCGTCGCCGCCGACCGCGATCACGGTGAATTCGGGGCTCGAGGCCTTGACACCCGTCGCCAGCGGCAGCGCGCGGCCGTGAAGGCTGTTGATTCCGTAGGTCTCGACGTAGCCGGGAAGGCGCGACGAGCAGCCGATGCCCGACACCATCACGGTGTTCGCGGGGACGAGCTGCAGCTCAGCCATCGCCTTGTAGAGGGCGTTGAGCACGCCGAAGTCGCCGCAACCGGGGCACCAGACGGGCTTCAGATCCGACTTGTAGTCGTTCGCCTTGTAGATCGTCTCGCTCACGCCATCACCTCCGCCGGCTCGTTTGCCGGCTCGAGAATTCTCAGAAGCTCGGTCTCGATTTCCCGCACCGTCATCGGGCGGCCGCCCGACATCTTGAACACGTGCGTGCGCCCCGCGGGCAGGTCGGCGAACGACCTGAGGTACTTGTAGAACTGCGCCATGTAGTTCTGCTCGACGATCAGGATCTGATCGCACGAGGCCATGAACTGGTCGAGCTCGTTCTTCGGGAACGGCAGCAGCACCTGCGGGACGAAGGCCGACACGGCCTGCCCGCGCGCCGTCGCGCGCTTCACGACCTCTTCAGCCGGGCCCTTCATCGAACCCCAGGTCACGATACCGACGCTTGCCTTCTCCGGCCCGTAGCGGCGGACG
>JAMPYE010000121.1 GCA_023700825.1 Thermoanaerobaculia bacterium
ACGGTGCGCATGGCCTGACTTTAGAAATCGGAATGAAGAATGTCGAATGAGGAACGCAGAATGAAGACCTGGAGATTGCGGTCTCGGCCGCCATCCGGGCGAATCTCAACGACCGTGCAGAAACTGAAATGAAACATGACGGATGAAGCAGTGACTGGTGGGAGGCGCATTCACTTCTTCATTCTCCATTCCGCATTCGACATTCTTCATTCCGGTTTCTGCGGGCGAGTGCGTCCGCGGAATCTCGAGTGCGGCGCTTTCCCAGGCCTCCGACAGCCCGATCGTTCTCAATCCTCCGTCAGCGGTCCGTCCGCCCTTCCTTCGATGAACTGCCGGACGATCGGGTTCTCGGAGGCGCGGAACTCCTCGGCCGGCGAGGCTTCGACGACCTTTCCCTTGTAGAGCATCGCGATGCGGTCGGCGATCTTGAAGGCGATCTTCATGTCGTGGGTGATCGTGACGGTCGTCGTGTTGAGCCGCTCGTCCATCTCGACGATGAGGTTCGCGATGATGTCGCTGCTCACCGGGTCGAGCCCGGTCGTCGGCTCGTCGAAGAGGAGAATCTCCGGCTCGAGGGAAATCGCTCGCGCGAAGCCCACGCGGCGGCGCATTCCGCCCGAGAGCTCCGAGGGGCGCCGGGTCTCCACGCCGTCGAGGTGGACGAGGTCGAGGCACTCGTGGACGCGGTCGCGAATCTCGCCCTCCGTCTTGTGGGTGTGGCGCCGGAGCGGAAATGCGATGTTCTCGAACACGTTCATCGAGTCGAACAAGGCCCCTTCCTGAAAACTCATCCCGAAGAGGCGGCGGAACCGGTTCAGCTCGAGGCTCGAGAGGCAGCAGAGGTCCTCGGTGGCGACGACGATGTGGCCGCTGTCGGGACGGATCAGGCCGATGATGTGCTTGAGCGTAACGCTCTTTCCGGTGCCGGAGCCGCCGACGATGACGAGCGTCTCGCCCCTGGCGACCTCGATCGACAAACCGTCGAGCACCTTCTTCCCGTTGAACGACTTGTGCACGTCGCGCAACGAGATCATCGGGACTTCTTTGATCGATGGGTGCATTAGAACAGGAGTTTCGTCAGGAAGAAGTCGCTGAGCAGGATCACGAGCGAAGACATGACGACCGCCTCAGTGGTCGCGCGGCCGACTCCCTCGGCTCCTCCGGTCGTGTAAAAACCCTTCGTGCAGCCTGTCAGGGAGAGGATCGTGCCGAAGACGGCCGCCTTGATGAGGCCGCTCGTCAGGTCGTTCATCTCGAGGAACTGGTACGTGTTCTGGTCGTAGATCACCGCGTTGGCATGCATCAGGTTCACGGCGACGAGCCGGCCGCCGTAGATGCCGAGAGCGTTTCCGAAGAGAGTGAGCAGAGGAAGCATCGTCGCGCCCGCGATCACGCGCGGCACGAACAGGTAATGGATCGGGTTCGTCGCCAGCGCTTCCAGTGCGTCGATCTGCTCGGTCACGCGCATCGTGCCGATCTCGGCGGCCATCGCCGAGCCGATGCGTCCCGTGACCATGAGGCCGACGAGCACCGGTGAGAGCTCGCGCAGCATTGCGAGCGCGACGACGCTGCCGACGAAGTTCTCGGCATGCACGCGCTGGAAGCCGTTGAACGTCTGCAGCGACATCACCATCCCGGTGAACATCGCCGTCAATGCAACCACGGGGATCGAGCCGACGCCGACACGCACCATCTGCCGGAGCCACTCGCCGACTTCGTACGGGCGGCGAAAGCTCCAGAGAATCGTGCGGAAGAGCATCTGCCACCAGCGGCCGATGTCTTCGAACAAACGGACGAAGAGGCCTCCGAAGCGATCGAGAAAGCCGTTCACGGTCGAGGATTATAGCGGCGCGCGGAGGATGCGCGAGGGAAAGCGAGTGTGGAGCGCGAACGGCGAGCGGGACGAGCTACTGCAGCTGGATCGTGACCTGCGCCTTCGCGACTTCGTTCGTCGCGCGGTCACGGACGATCGCCTCGCAGAGGTACGCGCCCTTCGGGTCGCCCGCGTCGAAGGAGAACTCGACCTGCGGCATGAGCGCCAGGTACCCCTTCTTCGGCTGGCCCCACGCGCTGCGTGCGACGTCCGGGTGCGTGTAGATCAGGGTTCCGTCCGGCGCGTAGATACGAACCTCGGCCGCGAGATCGACCGGGTCGAATCCCGGCACGTCGTAGCCGGTGAGCACGAGCGCCGCCTTGCCGGGCTGCTCGGGTTTGAAACGCCGGGTCTCGAAGCGGGTCCGCTGCGACTCGCTCTTCGAGAGCCAGCCGCGCAACTGCGCCTCGTCTTCGGTCACGACCAGGTGGAGCTTGAAGTGCGCGGGAATCGCCGCCTTCTCGCTGATGCCGGAGAAGCTCCTGACGTCCGGGGAGGGATCGACCGTGACTCCGAGGGCGGGTAGAGAGGCGAGCAGCGACACAGCGACGACTACAGCCAGGCTGGTGCGCATCAAGACTTCACCTCGGCCTTTCTGCCGTGTACGACGGCCCCGCGGGTTGCCAACATTCAAGAGTATAGGGTCGCGGAGTTGTGCCGCGCCCGTGACGAAACTGTGACGGCGGGGGCGACGCTAAGGTTTCGCTCCCCCCGGGCTCTTGTAGCGGTGCTCTTCGCAGAACGTCGACTCCGGCGTGTGCGCCGGCCGGAAGCAGACCCTGCATGTACCTGGTACGGGCGATGGGCCTGCTTGTTTCTGCGGATTCCGTCTCATCGCGCCGATGATGAGCCCTGCGATCACAATCACCACGCCGGCGCCGATTCCGGCCGTAACTCCGAGGATCGCGGGAAGACCGGCGAGCATCAGCCCACCGGCGGTGACAGCGGCGCCCGCGATCGAGAAGACCACGGTTCCGGGCACGGCAGACTTCGCCTTTCGCGACTCGCGCGACGCCAGCGCCGCACGCACGTGCTCGACCGGGATGCCGAGTTCTTCGGCGACGGCGTACGCGTCGTCGACGGACGCGAGGTCACGCCCCGCGTCGTCGCTCTTGATCGCCTCGCCGTGGCGGCGGCTCGCTTCCTGGAGCACCTCGGCGAGCTCTTTGGAGCTGAGCTGCGTTCCGCTCTGCGTCGCCTGGGCGCGGCGCGCCTGTTCCATCTGCTGCTGACTCATGAGGGAGATTGTAACGCGGGCGGGCGAGGGAGACCCAGATCACAGGCAGAAACCGAGGGGCCCGGATCGCCTTACGACGGTCTCACGGAAAGTGTCTCTCCATTCTCCACTCTCAATTCTTCATTCGGGTCTCCGTGCCGGCGCGAACACCGAAATGAAGAATGTCGAATGCAGAATGTTTCTCTTCCGACTACTTCTCCGGCGGAAGCCCCCACCTCTCGTCGATCGCGCGGAGGTCGAGCGCCGGAAATCCGTCGATCACGAGATCGGCGGCGTCGAGATGCTGCGGCGTTTTTGCGAGGGCGTTCCGCACCGCGACACAGACGGCTCCGGCAGCCTTCGCCGCGGCCACACCGACGGAGGAGTCTTCGAAGACGAGACAATTGCGCGGATCGACGCCGAGCGCGGCAGCGGCGCGGAGGTACGGCTCCGGATCGGGCTTGCCGTGCGAGACGTCCTCGCCGCCGATGACTGCGCGGAAGCTCTCGCGGAGGCCGTGGTCGCCGAGGATCTCCTCGATCGACGGCCGCAGGCCGCTCGACGCGATTGCGAGCGACATGCCGCGGCCGAGTAGCGCCGCGATCGCGTTCCCGACGCCGGGCAGCAGCGGAACGGGATGCTCGCGGCACTCGACAAGGAAGAGCTCGAGCCTTCGCGCGTAGAGCGACGCGAGGTCGTCGCGCCATCCGAAGAAGCGGCGCATTTCGTCGACGTCGTCCAGGACCCGAAAGCCGCTTCGGTGTCGGAACGACTCGGGCATCCGCTCGTAGTCGTCCCCCATCTCGCGGGCGAGCCTCGCCGCCGCGGCCGTGTGCTGGTCCTCGAGGAGGACCATCGTCTCGTCGAAGTCGAAGATGGCAGCTTTCAACATGCGTCGAATTGAGAATTGGGAAATGAGAATTGAGAGATTAAAAAGTGGCTATATTATTCATTCTGTAATATGGCTTGTTAATTAATGTGTATTAATAGGTCGAATCCCGGCGCCGCCATCTCTCGATTCTCGATTCTGAATTCTCAATTCCGACCCGCGAGGTCGGTCAGCGCCGCGAGGATCTCCCCGTCGGCCTCGGGCGGGACCGAGCGCAGGTCGAGCAGGAGGCGGTCCTCGCTCACGCGCGAGGCGATCGGCGTGGGTCGCCCAAGCAACGCGCGCTGGATGCGGCTCGCGTCGCCGGCGGGCGCGATCGCGACCGACGGGATCGTCTCCGCGGGCGTCGTGCCTCCGCCCAGCGCCGACTGGCAGGCGACCACGCGCGCGCCGGTCGCGTCGGCGATCCGACGGGCGCGTTCGCGCAGCGAGTCGATCGACGCGGCGAGCAGGCGGTAGATCGGGATCTTCTCCTCGTGATGTCCGGCGAGAAACGCGGCGAGCGCGTCGCCGACGATCGCAAAGGTCTCCTTGCCGGGACGGATGGCGCGCATGAGCGGGTGCGCGGCGCAGCGCTCGAGAAGCTCGCGCCGTCCCAGGATCAGGCCTCCCTGCGAGGCGCCGATGAGTTTGTCGGTCGAGCAGGTGACGATGTCGGCGCCCATCGCGAGCAGCTCGCGGACCGTCGGCTGCCTGCGAAAACCGTATCGGGCGAGGTCGGCGACGCGGCCCGATCCTTCGTCGATCACGAGCGGAACCTTCTTCGCCTTCGCGACGCGGGCGAGCTCGACGAGCTCGGGCTCTTCGGTGAAGCCGATGATCTGGAAGTTCGACTGATGGACGCTGAGGATCGCTCCCGTGCGGCGCCCGATCGCGGCCTCGAAGTCCGCGGCGCGGGTGCGGTTGGTGGTACCGACCTCGCGGAGCTTCGCTCCTCCCTGCTGGATGATGTCGGGCACGCGGAAGGCGCCGCCGATCTCCACGAGCTCGCTCCGCGAGACGATGACCTCTTTGCCTGCTGCGATCGCGGAGAGGACGAGCAGCACTGCCGCCGCGTTGTTGTTCACGAGCAGCGCCGCTTCGCATCCGAAGAGCCGGGAAGCGAGGTCGGAGACGTGGAGGTGACGCTTGCCTCGCGCGCCGGTGGCGAGATCGAACTCGAGGTTCGAGTAGCCCGAGACGAGCTCCGAGGCGCCGCTCCAGGCTTCGGCCGAAACGGGTGACCGTCCGAGATTCGTGTGAATGAGGACGCCGGTCGCGTTGATCACGCGAGTGAGTGTCGTCCGCATCGACCGGCCCAGGGCGAACGTGACCGAGGCCGCGAGCTCGTCGAGCGAGAATGCGGCGCCCCCGCTCCGGAGAGCGTCGAGGTGCTCCCGGATCGCCTCCTTCACCGGCTCGCGGCCCCACGAGGTCACCAGCGTGGCGATTCGCGTGTCGCCTAGCAGCGTCTCCATCGACGGAATGCGACGCAGAGACTCGCGTGCTCGTTCTTGCGCCATGGCGCCGAGATCATACCCGTTCGGGGCGGAACGGCGCCTCCGGAAGGGTTTCCAAGTAGAATGCCCGGTACGGTTCACGACGATGCAGACCCCCAATCTGGACGAGATCGACAAGCTCGAGGAGTTGGTCAGGAAGCTGAAGATGCAGTACGACCAGTTCTTCCGCGGCCTGCGAAAGCTCCCTCCGACCGAGGACCGCAAGCGACTCGACGAGATGATGCGCGATCAGCTTCGTGGAAAGCTCCGCGACAACGCCGCCAGGTTCCGCTACCACAGCCTCGTGGCGACGTATAACCGCTTCCAGGAGCTCTGGTCGAGACAGATGCGCGAGCGCGAGGAAGGCCCGTTGAACTTCCGGGAGCGGCAGCGCGCGATGCAGGCGACGCCGCCCGAGCCCCCGCCGGCCGAGCCGGCGCGCAAACCGCACGTAACGCAGCAGCCCGATGATTCGTATGTACGAGTGGCGAGCACATCGAACGGCGAGGCGATGGGCGAGATCCATCGTCAGGTTGCCGAGGCGAATCGCGCTCTCGGCAAGGCCTCGCCGACCGTGGAGCAGGTGGCCGCGCTCGTCGCGAAACAGGCCGAGCAGTTGCGTGGCCGCTACAATGTCGACTCGATCGCCTTCCGGGTCGAGACCGTCGATGGCAAAGTGAAGCTGAAGGCAAAACCGGTGAGTTAATGACGACGATCAGAACGATTGCTGCGGTCTCTCTTCTCCTTGTCCTTTCCTCGTGCACGAGCTGGAAGGAAGCGAAGGCGAAACGGGCGGAGAGGGAGAGCTACGCGAACCCCTTCTACATGAAGTACCTCGAGTCCGACAGCGCGCTCGACAGGGAGATCATGGCGCGAATCGAGGCGCTGCGAGCCAATCCCGAGTCGCCCGTGACGCACAACGCGCTCGGGGCGCTCCTTTTCGAGCGCCGTTTCTCGAACGATGCGAGGTACGAGTTCAAGCGCGCGCTCGAGTTCGACAAGCGTTTCTATCCGGCCCGGTACAATCTTGCGCTGGTCGAGATCGCCGAGGGCAACACGGGCCGCGCCGAGCGGATTCTGAAGAAGCTGCTCCGCCACAAGCCGGGTCACCCGGAGGCGCATTTCACGCTCGGCCTTCTCTACGAGCAGCGCGGGCGGAACGACGCGGCGATCGACCACTACGCGGAGGCGTTCACGATCAACCCGGATCTGCTTCAGGTCCGACTGAACCCGAGGATCGTCGAGTCGAAGCTCGTCACCGCGTCATTGCTGACGATCTACGACGCATCGCGCGCGCGGGCGTCGGCGAGGTTCATGGACGCTCCGGGCGGCTACATCGAGCCCGCGGTGCCGGTCACCGAGACGACGCCCGAGCCGGTCGTGCCGGCCGAACTGCAGACCCCGGCACAGCCGGCGCCCTCTACGCCTCCGCCCGGACGCTGACGGGCGGCCGCTTCCCGCGCCACTTCGCGAGCCTGCCCGCGTTGACACTCCGCGCGGCGCTTCAATAGACTCCGCCCGATTTCAACGGAGGCGCGAATGAACAGGATCGCCGTCATTGGTGCAGGCACGATGGGCAACGGCATCGCACACACGGCGGCGATGACCGGGTTTCCCGTCACCCTCGTGGAAGTGAGCCAGCAGTTCCTCGATCGTGGCATGTCCGCCATCTCGAAGAATCTCCAGCGCGGTGTCGACAAGGGAAAGATGACCGCCGAGGAGAAGGACGCCATTCTCGGACGCATCACCGGCTCGGTCCACCTCGAGTCGGTCACCGAAGCCGACATCGTCGTCGAGGCCATCATTGAGAACTTCGCCTCGAAGGCGGAGCTCTTCCGCACGCTCGACCGCATCACCGGGCCCGACGCCATCCTCGCGTCGAACACCTCGTCGATCTCCATCACGAAGATCGCCGCGCAAACGGCGCGGCCCGACCGGGTGATCGGGATGCACTTCATGAACCCCGTGCCGGTGATGACGCTCGTCGAGGTCATCCGCGGCATCGCGACCTCCGACGAGACGTGGCAGAAGGTCGAGGATCTCGCGAAGCGGATGGGCAAGACGCCGCTGCCGGCCAACGACTCCCCGGGCTTCATTTCCAACCGCGTCCTGATGCCGATGATCAACGAGGCGATCTTCACCCTCTACGAGGGGGTCGCCACGCGCGAGTCGATCGACGGGATCATGAAGCTCGGGATGAACCACCCGATGGGGCCGCTCACGCTCGCCGACTTCATCGGCCTCGACGTCTGTCTGGCGATCCTTCGCGTGCTCGAGGAGGGCTTCGGCGATCCGAAATATCGCCCCTGCCCACTTCTCGTGAAGATGGTCGACGCGGGCTGGCTCGGCCGCAAGAGCGGGCGCGGGTTCTACGAGTACGAAACGAAGTAGGAACGCGAAACGCGAAACGCGGAACCGCGATGCGAAAGGCGGAACGCGGAAAGTGGAGCAATGCCGGGCGCGGGCCCGGGCGCGTTCACGGGAGCGTGGAACCGCATGAAGGCTGCATTCGACTTTCCGGCGTCGCGTAGCGACGGCCGAGCTTGGCCCCCGGTCGAAGACCGGGGGAACCGAATCGCCCCCGGCTTCGGCCGGGGGAGCGCGGATCCCATCCATGGTCGCACCGCGTAGCGGCGCAGGAAGATGTGACGACGGGAACGGATTGACCGTTCCTGATGTAGATTACTGACCATCCCCGACACGGATTGCGAGGAGAATCGCCCCCGATGCTTTGCCAGACCTGTGGTGCCTTCAACGACGACGAGCGCGAGTTCTGCTTCCGCTGCCAGAACAAGCTCCTCGTGTTGTCGGGCATCGGCGGATTCGAGGAAGACGATCTCGACGACGAGTATCGCGACGGCGACGTCTCGCTCGACGAGCATCTTCTCGAGCGCGTCTCGGCGCTCGAGGAGATCGTCAAGCGCACGGCCGAGGGGCTTCGGACCGCGATCGACCTGCTCCAGAAACAGGAGCGCGCCAACTTCATCAACCAGACCGGCCTTCTCTCGATGAAGGAGCTGCTCGAGAAGCGCAAGCTCATCACCGGCGACGAGATGGTCGAGATCTGGGAGTCGAAGATGGGCGAGCAGATGCTCGCGCTCGAGAAGCGCCATCGCTTCACCGAGCGCAAGGACCGCATCCTCTCGCTCTTCCGCGGCGACAAGCGCGACCGCTTCGTCACGCTGATCACCGAGGCGGAGTCGGCCATCGACAGCTTCGACCAGGCACGCGGCATGCGCGCTCTCGAAGAGGCGTACAAGCTCGATCGCGAGAACTACGAGCTCTCGTTCTTCCTCGGGGAAATGTTCTTCAACGACGGCGATCTCGACCGAGCCCGCGGTTACCTGGAGCGGACGCTCGAGGTGCAGCCCGACCATTTCGACGCGGCGGTCTTCTACGGGGTGCTGCTGCACGAGCAGCAGGATCTTCGCGGCGCAGAGCGCTGGCTGCGCCGCGCGATCCAGATCTCGCAGGAATCGTTCCTCCCGTACTTCTCGCTCGGCGCGATCTACGCGGCGAAGGGGAAGCTCCTGCGCGCACAGAAGTTCCTCGAGAAGGCGATCGACCTCGAGCCGATCCCGCAGGCGCACTACATCCTGGGCACGATCTTCTACGACAAGGGACAGCTCGACCGTGCCATCCGGAGCTTCCAGGACGCCCTCAAGCTCGATCCCGAGTACGAGGAGGCGATCTACTACCTGGGACTCTGCTATCTCGACCGCAACTGGAACCGCAAGGCGGTGCAGTGCTTCCAGGAGGCGCTCGAGCTCAACCCGAACAAGATGGAGTACCAGCAGGCCGTCCGCGTCTACGAGGACCAGAAGGGCCACGAGCCCGTCGAAGGCCCGGCCGCCGGCGAGGTCGCGGCAGCGGAGTCCCTCGCCGCGGAGGGCAAGTACAAGGACGCGCTCGAGCACTACCGTCGCGCGGCGAAGCTCGAGCCCGAGAACGTCGGCGTGCTCGTCCCCTTCGCGCTGCTCTGCTCGCACCTGAACATGAACCGCGAGGCGATCGGCATCGCGCGGCAGATCCTCAAGCAGAAGCCGCCCGAGATGGTCGCAGCCGCCGCGACGACGACGCTCGTCGAAGCGCTGCGCGCCGAAGGGAACTACAAGGAAGGCAACCGGCTGCTCGAGGAGATGCTCCACACCTTCGAGACGAACTACGCGAAGTCGATCGCCTACTACGAGAAGGCGTACAACCTCGCGGAGATGGGCGAGAATCTCGACGAAGCGCTCGAGTCGGCAAAGCTCGCGCTCAAATTTTCGCCAAAGGAGATGCGCCAGTTCCCGCTCGCGGCGCTCGGCTGGGTCTACTTCAAGAAACACGACTTCGAGAGCGCGATCGACTTCCTGACGAAGTCGGCCGACCTCGGCCCGACGCCGACCAACCTGATGCACCTCGGCATGGCGCTGCTCGAGAGCGGCGAGAAGGATCGCGCGCGGGCCGTCTTCCGCGAGGCGAAGCAGTTCAAGGTGCGCGGCACCGGCCTCGAGGAGAAGCTCCTCGAGCAGGTCCGTCTCAGCGCGAAGCTGCTCAACCGCCTCCACACGAAGAAGCGAAAGCCACGAAGAGAGGCGCGCTAGGCGCCGTTCTCTCGCATTTTGCCGGGACCGAGTAGTGGTGGAGGCTTCCCCCACCCCGGCAGTGACGCAATCCGCCGCGCAACGGCCTGGGGCCGTTGCAACAAGCCGAGAATCGCGCCTCACCGTGTAAACTGTCTGCCCG
>JAMPYE010000122.1 GCA_023700825.1 Thermoanaerobaculia bacterium
GGCTGGAAGACGATGCGATCGATCGTGCCGTTGAGCACGGGAGTCGGCGTGCGGAGCGCATGGCCCACCACGACTCGCATCTCGACCGCGGGCCGTCCTTCCCGGTCGAAGCCGCGCAGCGCGAACTCCGGCAGGTTCACGATGATCGGCGGCCGGTCGAACCGCCGCGGCGCCCAGCGCCAGCGCTCGAGCGTCAGCTCGATCTGCCTGACGCGCCAGCTCAGCGGCGTGTTGATCGCGCGAAACGTCGCCGGCCCGATGCGCCCATCCGCGTCGATCCCATGCCTTGCCTGAAACCGCTTCACGGCCTCCACGATCGGGCCGGCATAGAGCGTCGAATCCGCGTCGGGGATCTCTCCGGGGGGAAGGTCGCCGAGCTCCCGCAGCAGCATGACGAGCTTCGGCAGGTCGCGATACTCGGAGCCCGGTTCGACGACCTTCACCTCCGAGATGACGATCCCTTCGGCGTCCTGGTCCATCGCGCGGTACTGCCTGAGCGCGGCGATCAGCCGCTGGTATCCGGAGTACGCCGGCTCGATCGTCGTGAGCTGTTTCGCGGCATCGCCCGAGGCGCCGAGCTGCGAGACCAGGGCCGCGAGATCGATCGGCCCGCTCCCGACCTCGATCGCGAGCTCGACCTCTTTCGACTCGACCCGGCCGCCGTGAAGATCCGACGCGAGGCGCATCACGGTCACCGTGAACGCGAGGTCGAGCTCGGCGCGGGAGTCGAGGGTCCCGCTCTTTGCCGCAGCGAATCGCGCCGGCCAGGCTCCAGCGTCGTAGTGCGCCGGATCGAGACCGCGATCAGCGATCGCGCCGAGAAACGCGACGATCGCGCGCGTTTGCGGCGTCGCCAGCCCCGCCTTCGTCCAGAGCAGCTCGTGGTCACGAGCCGCATAGACCGCGCGCACGGGCTCGATCAGGTCACCGAAATGCGGATGTGCGAGGAGCGTAACGCGCTGCGTGGCGAGGAGCGACTCGATCTGCGCCTTGGCCCTCTCGATGGGAACCGGAACGGGAGGTGGTGGCTGCGGTGGCGCGGCTCGCCGGCACGACACGCCGAAAGGGAGCACCAGGAGCAAGGCGGCGATCGCGCGAAGACACGCGGCAGAGCGAGGCGCAATCCCTGGGTGCGGGCTCAGCGAGCGGCCTCGCCGCTCAGCGGACGATGCCCCAGCGGGCGACGTAACCGCGAGTGTCGACGTGCAGGAACGGACCATGCGCTTTGTTCGCACGATACACGCCTGCTCCGCCTTTGAGCCATCCCCAATCGGCAGAGTCGTCGATCTCTTCGGCGACGGCGAGCAGAAGCGCGGCGTCGCGCTGGTTCACGCGCCCGTCGCGGTTGAGATCGTCCATCCGGCCGTCGCCGTCGGAGTCGACGTAGATGTCCATCGCGTCGCCGTAGAGGTGCCGCGAGTAGCCCGTCTCGTTGCCGATCCTGGAGTTGTAGAACGGCGTCCGGAAACCCGACATGATCGTGAACTTCTCGAAGCCGGCGCGGCTCCGCTTCGCCAGCTTGTGTTGCATCAGCTCGAGCTTGATCAGCGCCTCGGGGCGCAGGACCAGGAACTTCGAGCCGCCGTCGAGCTTGCATTGGAAGTCGCGCAACGAGTAGCGGTCCGACACGCGCGCGTCTGCGTTCTCCGGCGTCAGGCGGATGAACCCCCGCGGCGGCGCATAGGTCTCGAGTCCCTTGAGCGGCGTCTTGATGTACTCGCCGATCTGGTAGCCGTCGAGCATCCCGTCGCGCACACTGGTCGCGGGCGTCATCGCGAAGAGGGTGAGCACGAGGACCCGCTCGGCCGTCTCGACGGTCGCGTATCCCCACGCGTCAGATTGCTCGGCGTGAACGACGAGCCCGTCCGACACGATCGACAGCGAAAAGCCTGCAGGGGACTCGACGATGCCCACGATCGGCTCGTCCGCGATGGAGAACGCGTTGAGCGAACCCGCGACGACCGGCACGAACAGCCGTGTCGTGAAGCCCGGCAGCGACTCCAGACGGATCCGCTCGCCGTCGACCTCCGGCGTTTCGGCCAGAAGAGCCAGCGCGACCGGCGGCTCGGGAAGAGCGGTCGGGAGGCTGTCGAGGCCCATCAAGAGGGCCCCGAACATCATTGCGAGAGCGATTGAGTTCATTCGATCGAGTTGGAGGGGCGCCGCCAGCGCCCGGATCGGGTAAGTCTCGCGCAAAAACAGGGGGAAGGGAACCCGCATTTCACCCCAGGGGCGGAGGAGCTGTGATTCCAGCAAGAATGGGAGGATCCGGCGGGTGAGTCAAAAGAGGGGCTCGGGCTCGCGCTCGGGCTCGAAGAAACCGTGCCGCATCCGCTGCCTGTCTAACAACTAACAACCAACAACTAACAACTTTCCCCGTCCTACGCCTGCGGCTTGCACATCTCGCAGGGACAGACGGCGCGCAGGCGATCCCAGGTCCAGATGCCCCAGCCGTGGCCGTCGCTCCAGTTGAACTGGATGCCGTAATTGCCGACGCGCTCGACGGAATCGACCTCGAACGACTTCGGAGTCGTCGACATCGGGCCGGGCGAGTAGACGCGGCCGAAGAGATCGGGCTCGCCGGTGCAGTTCGCGCAGGGACAGGCCTTGCGCAGTGCCTCGAGCGGGAAGTACGACTCGTGCCCGTCGGGCCAGACCACGGCGAGCTCGGTCCCGAGGACCTCGAAAAAGTTCGGTATCACGGCGCGGCATTGTACTCATAATTGCGCCCGGGACCGACGATGCCGAACTACAAACTCCTCATCGAGTACGAAGGAACGCGCTACTCCGGCTGGCAGACGCAGGGGAACACGCCGAAGACGATCCAGGGGAACCTGATCCGCGCGGCCCGCGAGGTGTACAACCGCGTCGACGTCGGGGGCGCGGGGCGCACCGACGCCGGCGTTCACGCGATCGCGCAGGTCGCGCACCTGAAGATCAAAGAGAAGGTGGCGCCGCTCGAGCTCGTCCGCTCGCTCAACGACCGACTGCCGCACGACATCTGCGTCCTCGACGCGTCGCCCGTCGACGAGGAGTTCCACGCTCGGCACGACGCGAAGTCGCGGATCTATCTCTACCAGATCTCGCGGCGGCGCACGGCGTTCGCCAAGCCGTTCGTCTGGTGGATCAAGGACCGCCTCGATGCGCGCGCGATGGAGCAGGCAGCCGCCGGGCTCGCGGGCATGCACGACTTCTCGCTCTTCACCGACCGGCGCAACGAGAACGAGTCGACGAAGGTGCTCGTCGATTCCGCGCAGCTCGTCGAGGCAGGCGACCTGCTGCTGTTCCGCATCTCCGCGTCGCACTTTCTCTGGAAGATGGTCCGCAAGCTCGTCGCGGCGCTCGTCGAGGTCGGTCGCGGCAACCTCTCGCCCGACGAGTTCATGGCTCTCGTCGACGGCGAAGGGGCACGGTTCGAGCCGACGGCTCCTCCCTCGGGGCTCTTCTTCGAAGCGGTGACGTTCCAGGGCGAGAGGTTCGAGCGGCCGCTCGAGCCGGTCATCCCGGTCGTCTCGCCGTTGCCGATGGGGCGCTCGAGGCGGCGATGACGAGCGAGCGCGACCTGCTCGAGACGATCCGCCGGGCGTTTCCCGAGTCCGCCGCGACTCTCGGCATCGGGGACGACGCGGCGATCCTCGAGCTCGCCGCGCCGGGCGTCTACACGAAGGACGTGCTCGTCGAGGAGGTCGACTTCTTCGCCGATGCCGACCCGAGGCTGCTCGCCGAGAAATGTCTCGCGGTGAATCTCTCCGACCTCGGCGCGATGGGCGCGCGTCCCGTGGCGTTTCTGTTGTCGCTCGCGATGCCGGAGCGATTCCTCCCGTCGTTCGACGCGTTCGTCGGCTCGCTCGCGGACGCCGCGCGACGGCACCGGGTGAGCCTCATCGGCGGCGACCTCTCCCGCTCGGCGCAGCTGACCATTTGCGTGACGGCGATCGGCGAGGCCCCGCCGCGCCCGCTGCTGCGCAGCGCGGCGCGTCCCGGCGACCGGCTCTTCGTCAGCAGGCCGCTCGGCGGAGCGTCGGCCGGCTTCGAGTTGCTCAAGCGCGGCTGGCGACTCGACGACTCACGCTCCGCGGTGGCGCCCGACCCGGCGCGCGCGAGCTTCGAGCAGCGCGCTTTCGCGCAGTCGGCACTTCTACAGCACCTGACCCCCGAGCCGGAGATCGCGCTCGGCAGGACTCTCGCTTCGCTCGAATCGGTGCACGCGTGCCTCGACGTCTCCGACGGCCTCTCGACCGATCTGGCGCGCCTCTGCGAGGCGTCGGGCTGCGGCGCGATCGTCGACTGGGAGCGTGTTCCGCCGCTGCCCGGGCTTGCGACGGTCGGCGCGGGACTCGTGAATGCGGACGCTGCGGTGCTCGACGGCGGCGAGGAGTTCGCGCTGCTCTTCACGGCCGACGCGCGGGAGTCGGAGCTGAGCACGGCCGCGGGCCGCCCCGTCTACGCGATCGGGCGGATGACGAAGGAGCCGGCGATCCTCCTAGAGCGCGCAGGATCGCGCGCGCCGCTCCCCTCGCGCGGCTTCGACCACTTCGCCTCGGCTGACGCGACGGCGTTGTAGAGGCGGAGCCGGCCCGGTTCTCGATCGTCCGCTCAGGCGAGCTTCGCTCCCCTGCGCGCAAGGAGCTCCCGCAGCAGGGAGCGGTGGCAGTGCGTCTCGTCCTCGCAGTAGCAGCCGACCGAGAAATTAGCGGAATGCGAGAGCGCGGCGAGGGCGTCGAGGACGCGGCTCGCATCGGGCCGGTTCATTTCCGCCTCGTAGCGCCGCGCGAAACTCTTCCACGACTTCAGCGACGTGCTCGAGCGGCCCGCGCTCATCAGCTCCTGACTCGGAGCCAGGTTAGGCAGCCAGACGTCGAACCAGTTCTCCGACGCGAATCTGGTCCGCGGCACTCCGCGCGGAGGGCGGCGCACCGTACCGAGGCGGACTCCCTCGCCCCGCAGTCGCGCGCTGCCGAGCTGAACGATCCTGATCGCCATGTTTCCCCCTGCCGTCTACTCGGTCTTCGTGTCCGTCGGACGCTCTACTTCGTACTCGCTTTGAACCGCACCGCCGCGCAACTCGCGAGTCGCGACGTGTTTGAGTCGAATGTCGGAGTCCACCGAGCCGAAGAGCGCGATGCCTGAGCCGACGAGCACCGGGACGCGTGTGATCACTAGCCGGTGGATGAGCCCCGCACGCAGGAACTGCTGAATCGTGGCGCCGCCGTCCACGTACACGTGCTCGAAGCCGCGATCGGACAGGCGGGCGAGCACCTCGTCCGGGTTGCCCGCGATCTGCTCGACGACCGCATCCCGAGGAGGAGGCGGAAGTGGACGGTTGCTGAGAACGAACACCGGGGTGCGACCGTAGGGCCACGCCGGGAACGGAAGGACGACCTCGTACGTGTTGCGCCCCATGAGCACGACGTCGACCGTGGCGAAGAAGGCGTCGAATCCGTTGGATGCGCCGTCAGCGTCGCTTCCGCCCGTCAGGAAATCGAACGTGCCGTCGGGCCGCGCGATGAAGCCGTCAAGGCTCGTGCCGACGAAGACGGAAGTTCTCATGGGCCGAGGATACCTCCACTACGGTGGCGAGATCGAGGGACGTGAGAGCAACCCCGGCGGCTGCCGAACTATGAACGAGCTGCGGTTGCGGTCGGGGCCCGCGCGCGGGACGCCGGCGCTACGAAAGGCCGGCGCCTCGGTTGCGCGTTTCGCGTTTCGCGTTCGACGTTCCCTTGCCTGTTCCTCGCCTCTCGCCTCGCCGCCTAACCGTCTCTATTCGCGAAACGACGGTGAGTAGAGCATGGCGTTCATCAGCAGCGGGTAGGTCGAGCGCCAGAAGAGGCGGAAGTTCGGGTCGTCGGCGAAGGTGATGACCTTGCCGCGCCCCTGGCTCTCGATCGTGAGGTACGGCGCTCCCTGCAGCCGTTCGATCGACTCCGGCCAGGCGACGCCCGACAGCAGCGCGTCCTTTGCCGCGATCCGCACGACGTTGCCGGCCTTTCGCGGCAGCGGACGGAGCGCGAGGCTCCCCTCGATGAGAACTGCCGGAGGCTCGACGAGGCCGAACGTCAGGTAACTCCGCTCGCTCATCTCCGTGCGGAAGGCTGCTCCCGGCACGCGGATCTTCGTCTCGCGCTCCGCATCTTCTTCCTTCTTCTCCTCCGACGCCTTCCACTCCTCGAGCTTCGACAGCTCGACCTCCTTCGCGCGCAGCGCCTCGTTCGCGCCCTTGATCGCGACGACGGTGCCGCCATCCTCGACCCACGCCTTCAGCCGCTCGGTCCCCTTCTCGCCCAGCTCGTACTTGCCGTCGGGCAGGACGAGGACGCGGAACTTAGACAGGTCCAGCGAGCCGAGTGCGTCGGCCCTGACGAGCGTGTGCGGCACGCTGTCGATCACGTCGAGCTGGAACCAGACCGGGCCCAGCGAGTAGCGGTCGACCCCGTCGCCCGCCGCGATCGCGATCTTCGGGTCACGAATCGCCTGGACGCGGCTCGAGCCTAACGCGAGCCCCTCGGTCCAGAAGGAGTCGATCGGCACGGCGCGGGCTCCCGCGTCGGCAACGATCGCCCGGAACGCCTCCTTGAACCCGGCGCCCTCGTTGATTCCGCGATGGACGAATACAGAGCCGCGCGGCAGTGTGGAGCTTCCCACCTTGATTTCCGCCGCGCTCACCGCGAAGCGGATCGCGCGACCTAACATCATGCCGACGACCTTGTAGACGCTCGGATCGAGCCCGCTCACGGCCCAGCCGAGGCGCGAGCTCGCGGGCGCGACGAGCGCGGGCTCGCTCCACGGCTCCGTCGCGGGCTTCTTTCCGCCCGCAAGCTCCCACGCTGGCACGCCTGCCGCGAGAGGCAGCGACCACGCGGTGATGTCGTAGAACTGATCGCCCTCGTCCGACTCGACGAGCTTGCGCTGCTCGTCCAGAAACGACTTGTCGATCGCCGAGCTGCGCTCGAGCATCGTCCGGACGAGCCCGCCGAGGGGCTGCGCAGTCGACACGACAATCGTCCCGGCCGGGAAGCGGCGCGTTTCCTCCGCGGGCTTGTCGATGCGTTTCGCCTTCGCCGTCAGCTCCGCACTCAGCTGCTCGACCTCGACACCCTGGCGCCCGAGCACGTCGGTCACGAGGCGCGCGCCGGGTGCCGCGGAATCGAGCAGAAAGACCGACGGTGCGGCCCGCAGCGGCGCGGCCAGCGTGTCGTAGTTGCTCAGGATGAGCGCGGAGCGATTCTCCGCGGCGGTCCGCAGCGTCGTCGTCGACGCGGTGAAGTGCCGCTCGATGCGATCCCTCAGCGTGAGCGGCGGGCCGCCTTCGCGCGCGACGATCGTACCTGCCGTCCGCCCCCCCGCGACCTCGTAGGTCATGCCGATCGCGCCTCGCAGTGTCGGCCACGCGTCGCCGTACCCCGGATAGAACAGGTCGAAGTGCTCGCCGACGAAGAAGAGCCAGCCGCGCTGCGAGAACGCCTCGCCGTTGGCGCGACCGAAGCGATGGAGCCACTCGCGCGCTCCGGCGGGAATGTTCACGTTCACCGGGTCGGCGACCGGCGGGAAGAAGTACTCGACGCCGTGCGCCCCCATCTCGTGGTAGTCGACGAAGAGTTGCGGGCTCCACTGGCGGAACAGCGCGATGCGCGCGCGTGTCTCGGCCTGCGTCCCCCAGACCCAGTCGCGGTTCATGTCGATGTGGTAGTGGTTCGCCCTGCCCGACTCCCACGGCGCCTTGTGCTCGATCGCCGCCGGGTCGGGATTCGCGATGCTCCCCGACGCGCGGGAGAACCAGTCGACGTAATGGTCGCGGCCGTCGGGGTTCTGCACCGGGTCGATGACGACGACGAGGCTCTCGAGGATCGGCCCGGCGTCCGCGCTCGTCACGAGCCAGTGCGCGAGCTTCATCGCGCATTCCGTCGACGAGGTCTCGTCGCCGTGCACGCCGAACGCGAGCAGCGCCACCGCGGGCACGCTCTCCGAGATCGCGACCGCCTGCTCCCGCGTCAGCCGCCGCGGGTCCTGCAGCGAGGCAAGCTGTTCGCGGATCGCGCCGAGGCTCGCCCTGTGCTTCTTCGACGCGACCACGACGCGGATCAGCGAGCGCCCTTCCGGCGTCGTCCCGTACGGCTCCGCGTCGACCAGCTCCGAGCTGCGCTCGAGCGCCTCGAAGTAGTCGATGACCCGGTGGTGCCGCGTGAATTTCGAGCCGAGCGGGTATCCGAGAAACTCCTCGGGGGATGGAACGCCCGCGGCCGTGAGCGTGGGCGCGAGAAGAAGGAGAGCGACGACGAGGAACAGGCGCAAACGAATCATCCGGGGACGAGCCTCCGGGGCGGAATTGTACATGGGAGGCGTGAGGCGATGAGGCGACAGGCGATGAGCAGGCAGCGGCTCAGGGGAACGCGGAGCGCGAAACGAGAAACGAAAACTGCGGAAGGCGGAGCGTGATGGGGGCGCCGCGTAGCGGCGGAGGATCGGTAGCCCACAGCTTCAGCTGTGGGGAAACGGGACCGACCCCGATATGCCCGCCGCGTAGCGGCGGAGGATCGATGGTCATGTCACGTGCACCGGACGATTCCGGCGCCGCTACGCGGCGCGCACGGTCTTGGGCATCACCGTTCCCCCGGCTGAAGCCGGGGGCTACCGATCCTCCGGCGCTCCGCGCCGGTGCGGGCGCATTTTCACGACCTGACCCCCGGATGCCGCCGGGGGCTAAATTCGGCCGTCGCTACGCGACGCATGCGCTCGCCTTCGTGCGAGTGTGGAGTGCGCAAGCGCCAGCTTGCGCACTTCCTCGGCGGAAGCGTCAGCTGTCGCTCCCGGGGGTGGCTTTACGCGCGACCGAAGCTTCGCTTCGGCGAGGAAGGGCGAAAGCTTCGCTTTCGCACTCCACATGAGCTTCGCGTTCTCCGTTTCGCGTTTCGCGTTTCTAGTTTTCCGCGGCGCGCGCTTCGGCTTCGTCGGCCTGCACCGGAGTCGCGCCTTTGAGCGCGATACCGAGGCGCTTGATCATCTCGTTCAGGGTCGACGGCTTGAGCTGCAGAAGCTCGGCGGCCTTCTTCTGCACGCCGCCGGCGAGCTCGAGCGCCTGGAGCACCATGTTCCGCTCGTACTCGGAGACGGCGTCCTTGAGCGCAAGGCCGGTCGTCGGCACGATCGTGATCAGCTGGTCGAGCCGTCGTGGCGAGCGCAGGTAGTCGGGCAGCAGGTCGGGCCCCAGCTCCTCGGTCGTCGACAGCACGACCGCGCGCTCGATGGTGTTTTCCAGTTCGCGCACGTTGCCGGGCCAGGTGTGGTCCATCATGATCCGCATCGTCTCGGGGAGGATCACGCGCAGCTTCTTGCGATTCTCGTCCGAGTACTTCTGCAGGAAGTGCGAGACCAGCAGCGGGATGTCCTCGCGCCGCCGCCGCAGGGGCGGCAGCGTGATGGTGATGACGTTGAGGCGGTAGAAGAGGTCCTCGCGGAAATGCCCGTCGCGCATGAGCGCCTGCAGGTCGGCGTTGCTCGCGGCGACGATGCGGACGTCGACGCGGATCGTCTCCACGCCGCCTAGACGCATGAACTCCTTCTCCTGGATCACGCGCAGCAGCTTCGCCTGCGTCTCGAGATTGATGTTGCCGATCTCGTCGAGGAAGATCGAGCCGCCGTCGGCGACCTCGAAGAGGCCGCGCTTCGACGTGATCGCGCCCGTAAAGGCTCCCTTCACGTGGCCGAAGAGGTTCGACTCGAGCAACTCGGGCGGCAGAGAACCGGAGTTCACCGTCACGAAGGCGTTCCTGTTGCGCGGGCTGCCGTGGTGGATCGCCTTGGCGACGAGCTCCTTCCCGGTGCCCGACTCGCCGAGGATCAGGATGTTCGAGCGGGACGGCGCGGCGAGCTGGATCGTCTCGAACACCTTCCGCATCGTCTCGCTCTTGCCGATGATGTTCGCGAACGAGTAGCGCTCCTGCAGCTCGGCCTTGAGCCGCTCGTTCTCACGGGCGAGGCGGCGCTGCTCGAGCGCCTTGTTCACCGTGAGAATGACTTCCTCGTTCTTGAACGGTTTCGGGATGTAGTGGAAGGCGCCGTGCTTCATCGCGAGGATCGCGCCGTCGATGCTCGAGTAGGCGGTGACGATGATGACCGGCAGGGCCGGGTTCATCTCCTTGA
>JAMPYE010000123.1 GCA_023700825.1 Thermoanaerobaculia bacterium
CTACCTTCTCGCACGCCTCCGGCCCGGTGTGCGGCGCCACAGCCACGACAAGCGCTTTCCCACCGGACGAGCATCAACACCAGCAGCGCCTGCTCCTCGCCTCCCGCCTCTCGCCTTTCGCCTGCCCTGGCCTTTGGCCTTCGGCCTCTGGCCCGCTCATCGCCTCCCGCCTCTCGCCTTTCGCCTCTCGCCTGCCGTATCACTCCATCTCGAAATACAGGTCGAGCGACGTGTGCGTCGCTTCCTTGCCGGTGCGGAAGCAGGCGCGGACGCGATCGCCGATCCGGATCGGCTTCATCTCCGCGACGAGATAGCTCTTCGCGATCGTGCAGACCCCTTCGATCTTCACGTCGATCTGGTAGTAGGGCGTCGGGATCTCGAGCCCGGCGCCACCGCGCTCGACCAGCGTGTAGGAGTAGATGTAGCCGTGCGGATCGGGAAGCTGCTGCCACACCATCGGCTGGTGACAGTCGGGACAATCCGCGCGGGGCGGAAGCCACAGCTCGCCGTTCCCCTTGCTGATCGGGCAGCCCGCGAACACGCAGCGCGTCGCCATGAGCCGCCCCTCGGTCAGGCCCTTGAAGTACGGCGTCAGCAGGCCGTAGGTGTGGAAGTGCGTCCCCTCCTCGCCAAAGCGCGGGAGCTTCACCACCCACGCGTCGCCCACGACCTCGATGGCCGACGCGGCGATCTTCGGGGATGCCAGAGCGTCTACGACAGTTTCGTTGCTCATCGCTTGCCTCCTACCATCCCTTCTCGAGCACGGCACAGGTCACGTGGCTGCCGACGCCGGCGTGCGAGATCGCGAGCCCGCGCCTCGGGCTGTCGACCTGCAAGCTCTTCCAGTCGGCCGGCTTCTCCTTGCCGTAGCGCCGCCAGAGCGCCGGAGCGCCATGGAACTTGTCGTACTTGCCCTGGAGCTGCCACACGACCTCGCCGCACTGGAAAATGCCCGTCGCGCCGACGGCGTGCATCGTGCCTAACAGCCCTCCCGAGAGGTTCGCGGGGCACTTTCCCTGCTTCCCGGTCTTCGGGTTCACGAGATACGAGTCGCCCGAGGTCACGAACTCCTGCTCGCGGCCGTAGAGCGAGAGACCGACGTCACCGTAGGTCTGCAGGTCCGAGATCGTAAAGGCGTCGTGCGTCTCGACGAGGTCGAGATCCTCGATCGGGTCCTTGATGCCGGCCATGCCGTACGCCATGTACGCCGCGAAGCGTGTCGCGCCGAAGCTCTCGAAGCCGGGCCAGCGCCCGTCCTGCTTCTTCATCTCCTCGTACAGCCACCGGTAGCCCTCCTCGGTTTCGTTCGGGAGAAGTGGGATCTCCATCGGGCGCCGGTCGCCGGTGCGAAGCGTGTGCGAGCCGCCTGCGATGTAGAGCCGCACGGGCGTGTCGGTCAACTGGTATGCGACTTCCTCGGAGCAGAGAAGCGCGGCCGCGGAGCCGACGCTCATCGCGCAACACTCGAGGAAGCGCAACGGGTCGGAGACGACGTCGCCCGCGAGCACTTCCTCGACGGTGTGATCGCCCGGCTGCTGCGAGTAGGGCGAGAAGCAGGCGTTGCGACGATTGCGAACCGCGATCTCCGCGCGCACCCGCTCGTCGACGCCGTAGACCTCCTGAAAGCGGCGCGCCATCGGCGCGTAGTAGCTCGCGTAGTTGCGCGCGAGGCGCGTCTCGAAGTCCTTGCACGCCGCGGAGGCAATGTAGTAGTTGCCGGTCCACGTCTTGACCTCGTCCATCCGCTCCCAGCCGAGGACGAGCGTGCAGTCGGAATAGCCGCTCGCGATCGACTGCGCACCGACGAGCATCGCGGAGCCGCCCGTCGCGCCGCCCGTCTTGATGCCGACGTTAGGCAAGAGGTCGAGACCGAGGTAGTCGTGAACTTTTGCCTCGCAGAGAAGCTGGTCCTGGAAGTGGTCCGCGAACTCGCCGTACGACGCGAAATTGATCAGCGACTTCACCGCGAGCGGATCTCTCTTCAGGTCGTTCTCCTCCAGAAGCATCCGGAACGCCATCATGCAGAGTTCTTCCAGCTTCTTCTCCGGGTAGCGTTTCCTGAAATCCGACATGCCCGCCGCGACGACGTAGACGGGGCGCGTCCACTTTGGAACCCGAAGGTTTCCCGCACCGAACTTGATCACCGTTCACCTCCTGGACCGAGTGAATGGAATGGCAGGGTGAGGGCAGGCCGCGGTGGCCTGACGGCCTTCGCCCTGTCTGGTTCGTGAAGTCAACCCGCGCCGAGCGAGGCGACGGGCGCCGGGGGCGCGTACTTTTCCTTCAGCGCACGCGCGCGAGCGAGCAGCGGCGCGGTTTCCTGGAAGGACTCCGACAGCAGGAGATCGTGGCCCGAATGCACCCGGAGCTCGAAGCATCCCTCGCCGAGCTCCTCGAAGGTGCAGCGGATGAAATGCTCGGCCCCTCGGATTCGCCAGATGACGACGCCTGCGCTTGTTTCCAAGACAGCCTCCTTGCGGGGATCGCTGTCTCAGACTGAAGGCCGTCCGCTTGCGACACAAGGACGCGCAAGACATCGCGTGGTGACGAATCTCTCAATCCGCGAGTGAGAAATGGACAATGCACGAACGGCGTCCCGCTTTGTCCGCTTCGCACAACCCGTTCGGTCTCCGCGGCGCGACGAAGGTCGGAGGCCTCCGCTACGATCCGATCACGGAATCGTCGTCGGCTCGAGTACGGTGGAAAACGTCTTGCCCGAGATCTCGACGTACAGGTGGCGCTCGGTGACCGAGAGCGACATCTTCGTCCGCCGGTCGACGAGAGGCACGATGCCGTCGACGAAGGCGCGGTCGAACGCGTAGACCGGGATCTCCTCGCGCCGATGGATCTTCTGCCCCTCGAGCTGGGGAAGGAACTGGCGCAGGTCGCGGTGGGTGTAGAGCGCGACGCGGTCGGCCAGCTTGCTCGCTTTATGCAGCCGCTCGGCAGACGGTGCCCCGACGTCGATCCAGGCCGTCATCCGTCCCGTCGGATCGCAGATCCGGATCGGCGGCTCGTCGGTCGTCGAGAGCCCGCGGGTGAACTCGATCCCCTCTTCGTACTCGAGGCAGTAGGCGAAGACCCGCACGATCATGTATTCGTTCGTCTCCGAGGGATGCTGCGCGAGCTTGAGGTCGAGCGTCTCGTAGACGCCACGGTCGACGTCGGCGAGCTCGACGATGAAATTGAACACGGTTGCGGTGAGCGCCATCGGGCAAGGGTATGACAGTTCGCGGGCGATCCGGCACGACTTCGGCAGGACGGTCGCATCGTTGGTCGCGGGAGCCGACGGTCACATCGCGCGTGAGCACGACGCACGTCATCGGCTCATGCCTCCGGCGCCGCTGCCGCGGCGCGCACAGAATTCGCGACACCGCCTCCCACCGCTTACGCGGTGGGCTATTTAGAAACGGCCGCTTCCGCGGCCGCGGGAGGCGACGACCTCCGCAGCGAGATCCGCGCAAGTGGCCGCGGAAGCGGCCGCATTCTAAATAGCCCCGCGCGTGAGCGCGGGGGAGCGTGCGAAAACGACAATCCGCGCCGCGGCAGCGGCGCTTTCTCATGCGTCGCGCGTGAGCGCAGCGCTGCGGCCCCGAGAGCTTCCCGATTCCCGGGCGCGAACTCGGCGCTTGTCCTATCATCGCTCCATGCCGAACTGGATGATCTACGGCGCAAACGGCTACACGGGCCAGCTCATCGCGCGCGAGGCCGTGAAGCGCGGTCACAAGCCGATTCTCGCCGCGCGCTCGGCCGCCGCGCTGGAGCCACTCTCCCGCGAGCTCTCGCTCACGACTCGCGCGTTCGCGCTCGACGACGCCACGGCGCTCGACAAGGCGCTCGCGGGCGTCGACGCCGTCGTCCACTGCGCCGGCCCGTTCGTCCACACGAGCAGGCCGATGGTCGACGCGTGCCTTCGCACCGCGACCCACTACCTCGACATCACCGGCGAGATTGCCGTTTTCGAATCGATCCTCCGGCGCGGCGACGACGCTGCGCGCGCCGGTGTCGCCCTCGTTCCCGGCGTCGGCTTCGACGTCGTCCCCTCCGATTGTCTCGCCGCGCTTCTCGCCGCGCGCATGCCCGACGCGACCGCGCTCGAACTCGCCTTCTACGCGAAGGGCGGCACGCTCAGTCGCGGCACCCTCCGCACGATGATCGAGGGGCTTCACCTGGGCGGCGCGATTCGCCGCGACGGGCGCATCGTCGGCGTCCCGACGGCCTGGGATGCGAAGGACATCCCGTTCGACTGTGGAACGCGCCACGCGATGACGATTCCCTGGGGCGACGTCTCCACCGCGTGGCACACGACGAAGATCCCGAACATCCGCGTCTACGTGGCGGCCTCGCCCCGATCGGTTGCTCGCATGCGCCGGATGCGGCCCTTCCTGCCGATCTTCGCGTTCACGCCGCTTCGCCGCCTGCTGCAGACGGCCGCCGGCCGGAAGCAGGGCCCCGGCGCGCAGGCGCGCGAGCGCGCCAGCGTCCATCTTTGGGGTCAGGTCTCGAAGTCGGGCGCGCAGCCGGTCACGATGACCATGTGCACGGCCGAGGGCTACCGGTTCACGGCGGAAGCCGCCGTCTCGAGCGTCGAGAGAATCATGTCGGGAGCGGTCGCGCCCGGAGCGTGGACCCCGGCGCGAGCGTTCGGCGCCGGCTTCGCGCAGGCCGTCGGGGCGACACTGACGAGCGAGTGAGCCCGGGGGCCCTCGGAGTCACTGAACGTCCCGCGGGGCAGGACGAAGGAGAGTAGACGCCCCATGTGGCGCAAGCACTCCTGCCTGCGCGTCGCCGAAGGCGACCTTGAGAGTCCGGCCTGACGCCTCGACAGGGCGGCGCTTCGCGCCGCGCGCAGGCAAGGGCGACTACGCCACATCCCGGCCGGTGCCTGCCCCGGCGGGCAGTCACTTCGTCTTCATCGATTTCACCGAATCGGTGATCAGCTTCTTGAGCGTCGGCATGTGCACGTCATCGAGTGTCTTGACGTAGAGACACGACACGCCGGTCTTGTGCTTGCCGAGCTTCGCCATCAGCTCCGCGGGCGCGACGAAGCCGGTCAGCAGGTAGATCGTCAGGTCCTGCTTGCGCGGCGCGAAGCCGGTGGCGAACCAGTCCCCTTCCCGCCCGCTCGCGTACTTGTAGTGGTAGGTGCCGAAGCCGACCATGCTCGTGCCCCACATCTTCGGCTCCTCCTTCGTGATCTTCCTCATCAGCTCGACCAGCGTGAAGCAGTCGCGCCGCTTGCGCTCGTCGGCGATGCCCTCGAGAAACTTCGTCACGCTCGCGTCGTTCACCTTGGTCTTCAGTTCTGCCATCGCTCGCTCCTGTGAGTTTTGTGTAGCGGAATCATCACAGAGTCGGGAGGGAGTTGGAACCCGCATGGCGACTCCCCGGAGGACTGTCACACCGGCGCCCGCGCACCGCCTCACTCGATTTTGTGCCCGCTGCCGCTGACAACGCGAGCGCGCGGACGCACATTGTTGACATCGAACGCCGAAGTTAAGGAGGCCGCCATGGTGCTCCGACTGGCCGAGGTTTCGGAGGTTTCCGCTCTCGAACGCGAAAACCGGCGCCTTTCCCGCGTGGTCCAGGAACTCTCCATCCTCAACGACCTCGCGCGGGCGATCGGCGCGTCGCTGAACAGCCAGGACGTGATGCACACGATCATCGCCCGCTCTCTGCGGGCGGTCGACGCCGAGCAGGGAGTCATCACGCTCGTGCACCGCGATCCGTCGCATCCGACCGACACCCTCGTCCGCGCGATGGTCACCAGCGCACGGTCCAGGGCGTTTCACATCACCGATGCCCTGCTCGGCTGGATGCAGCTCAACAAGACCCCTCTCGTCGTCAACGATCCCACCTCCGACGATCGCTTTTCCGGCGTCGTGTGGGACGACCGGATCGTCACGCTGCTCTGCGTCCCTCTCCTCGTGAAGACCGAGCTCACAGGGATCCTCGCCGTCTACAACAAGAAATCGAAGCAGCACTTCGACGCCGACGATCAGCGCCTGCTCGCGATCATCGCCAGCCAGTCGGCCCAGATTATCGAGGCCGCGCGCCTCTACGAGGAGGAGCGGGCCCTGGCGCGCGTGCTCCACCAGATCGCGCTCGCCGCCGAGATCCAGCAGCACCTGCTGCCGTCGAAACTGCCCACGATCCCCGGCTACCAGCTCACGGGCACGAGCCTCGCCGCCGAGCTCGTCGGCGGCGACTACTTCGACATCATCCCGATGCGCGGCCGGAAGTGGTCGATCTGCCTCGGTGACGTCTCCGGCAAAGGCATCCCCGCCTCGCTGCTGATGTCGAACGTCCAGGCGATGATCAGGCTCCTCGCGCGGATGGACATCCCCCCCTGCGAGTCGCTCCGCCGCGCGAACGAGCTGCTGGTCGAGTGCACTCCGGCTCACAAGTTCGTGACCTTCTTCATGGCCGTCCTCACCGCGGACACGGGCGAGCTCGAATTCTGCAACGCGGGGCACAACCCGCCCTTCCACGTGACTGCGTCGGGCGAGTGCCACCCGCTCGCGACGAAAGGCGCGGTCCTCGGCATGCTGCGCGAATTCGCTTACAAGGGAGGCGCCGTCGACCTCCAGCCCGGCGACTCGCTCGTCATCTACTCGGACGGAGTGACCGAGGCGCTCGACGAGTACGAGGACGAGTTCGGAGAAGCGCGATTGGTCGCGCTGCTGAAGGAGTGCCGAGCCGGCAGCGCCTCGCAGATTCAGGACGCCATCATCGCCGCCGTGCGCGCCCACGCCGGCAAGCATCCGCAGAGCGACGACGTGACGCTGGTCGTGCTGAAGCGGGAACCGTAGACAAGGCGTCCCGCCTTGCATGCCCTGTCCGCGCCGTCATTGGCGCGCCAGCCGAGCCAGCCGCGAAGCGCCGGACGATGCGGAACCAGTGCGGGTCCACATTCTCGGCCTTGTAGGCGACTCCCTTCCCGCCACCGCCGAGGCGTTCGAGAATGCGGTAGTGCCCGACCGTGCGGCCGATCACTTCTCCTCTCCGTGCTCCAGCATCCAGATGTCGCCCTCCCAACTCCAGCGAGCTTCAAAGAGTGTGCGGCCGTCTCCGGAGAGCGAAAGCGCGCCGACACCCTCCCCGATCGACCCGGCTGGGCTGATCGCTCCGGATACCCGATCGAGAACGCGCAACCGGTCGTTCCCGCGCCGCCAGAGGAGGACTCTCCGGGAATCTGGAAGCCACCAGTAGAGCCAGTCGCTCCAGCTCCCCTCCGGTGTCGCGAGCTCTCGATAGCTCTGCCGCTCGACGTCGAAGAGAATGAACGGTACACCCATCAGTTTCGACGACTTCGAGAAGGGATGCCCGACGAGCCACTTCCCGTCGGGGGAGAGCGTGAATTCGCCGAGATGCCGATCGCCATCGATTGGAGGAAGTGGCATCGGCTTCCGCCGCCCCGGAGGAAGTGTGAGGTCGACGACGTGTGGAAGGTACGACCAACTGACCAACAGATAGAGGAATCGGCCGTCGCTCGACGGCCTTGCGGCGAAGACATCTTCGCCTGCGATCGCGACCTCCCGTTCGCGCGAGCTGCCGTCGGGACGAATGGACCACACTTCATACTTCCCCGACGGGGGCCCGACGCTGTAGTAGAGCTTCGATCCATCCGGGGCCCAGGCGAAATCCTCTTCACGGTTCGCGTCTCTTGTCAGGCGGCGTGTCTCTCGCGTGCTCGTGTTGACGAGGAAAATGTCCATCTGGCCGCGAAACGCTTCCCAGTTGGCAAGCCACGTCCCGTCGGGTGAAGGCACTGACGTCCAGTTGGTAGTCAACCTGCCACCGAAGATCTCCTCGATCTCCCGAGACGGTTCGACGCGAAGAGGATCGAATGCCCGTCTGGTAACCCGTGCAATCCCACTCACCGACTGAAAGACCATCCGCCGGCCATCCGCAGAGGTCGACGAGCCATAGACTGCCGCTGGCGCCTCGAAAACCTGCTCCGGCCCGCTGCTGAGAATGCCTGTCGTTTCGTCGATGCGCACTCGCCAGAGGCTGAGATGTTCGCCCGTAATGTTGCCGAAAACGACTCCGTCCCGTGTCCACTCGGGCATGGCCGCTCCGATGCTCGACAACTGGAAGACTTCGTTGACTTCTCCCCCTGACGCCGCGATCGAAAAAAGATACCGACCTCCACCGACGCGGAAGCCCGCGAAAACAATTCGCTTTCCTGACGGTGACCAGCTCGGATGCTGGGCGCTCCCTTCCCAGAGCTTCGTCATCGCTCCGGTGGCAACATCGACCAACCACAGGCCCCCGGTGCCGGTAACGCCTGACGCGCCTGCGGCTTCGGCACCGACTGCCAGACTCTTCCCGTCGGGAGACCAGGCAGGATCGTGGCCGAAGTCCGTCAGGCGCCTGACCGATTCCCCTGTCGAACCCATCAGGTAGATGCCGCCGCCATCACGCTCGGAGCGGAATGCGATCGTCTGGCCGTCCGGCGAGAACACGGGGCTGGTATCAGACTTGTCGCAGGATTTCGTCAGGTTGATCGATGTCTCACCGCCGACACGCCGGAAGAAGATGTCCGCGTTGCCCGAAATTTGCTTTACATACGCGAAGCTCGAGCCGTCGGGCGAGATGCACGGCGATTCTTCGATGCCCGCTTCCCTGGTGAGCCCGACGAGCTTCTGGGAAGATGGTGTGGCGCGGGCCGCTGGTGAAGTTCCGGCCGCTGGCGCACGCCTTCCGAACCAGTAGCCAGCGATGACGGCGAGGACCGCGATCAGCGCGGCGGCCGCCCACGCACGCGCGCCCGGGCCCGCGCGGCCCGCGGCGGTCTCCGCGGCGTCATTCTGTCGTCCCGCATTCTCCGAGATCCATCGCAACTCGCTCGCGACATCCATCACGCTCTGCCAGCGATGTTCCGCGTCTTTCTCGAGGCAACGATGCACGAGGTGAGCGATTGCGGGAAGTGAACGACCGAGACGGGACGAGCTCGCGTCGTCGCCGCGCACATCGGCCAGTGAGGGCGGCTCCCGATCCAGAATTGCCGCGATCAAGCTCGCCTTCGTCGCCCCCTCGAAGGCGCGCCTGCCCGTCGCCATCTCGTAGAGGATCGCGCCGAAGGCGAAGATGTCGCTCCGCGCGTCGGCCTCGCGTCCCTCAACCTGTTCGGGGGCCATGTAGGCGAGGGTGCCGACGATCGCGCCCTCGGCGGTGAGCGGCTTGTCGGGCGTTTGCGCGCGGCGCGGAGTCGACGTCACGGCGCCGATGTCCTTCGCGAGACCGAAGTCGACGAGCTTCACGGCGCCGGACTTCGTGAGCATTACGTTGCCCGGTTTGAGGTCGCGATGGACGATTCCCTGCTGGTGCGCCTTGCCTAACGCCTCGCCGATCTGGACCCCGATCTTCAGCACGTCACTGAGGGCGAGCGCACCCTTCGTCAGTCGATCCGCGAGCGTCTCCCCCTCGAGGTACTCCATCACGAGGTAGTCGGTCCCCTCCTGCTCGCCGACGTCGAAGAGCGTGCAGATGTTCGGATGCGACAGCGACGAGATCGTCTTCGCCTCTCGCTGGAAGCGCTGCTTGCGCTCGGCATCCTCACCGAACTCCGGCGCGAGGACCTTGATCGCGACCTGGCGATCGAGACGCGTGTCGCGTGCGCGGTAGACGTCGCCCATTCCGCCCGAGCCGAGAGGCTCGGCGATTTCGTACGGGCCCAACCTCGCGCCGGAGCGGAGCGCTTCGCGCGATCTTGTCGCGCGGGAGCCCCCCTTTCCCGAGCCCGATCCCGAGCCCGGCCTTTCTAGCGCTTCAAGCTCGGCAATGACTTCCTCGGCCGTCTGATATCGCTGCAACGGATCCTTCCGCAGCAGCTTCTTCACGAGCCGGTCGAGCTCGGCCGACGCCTCCGGCCTCAGTGCGAGCAGCGACAACGGCTGCTCGTTGAGAATCGAGTACGCCATCGCCTGCTCGTAGTCGCCGCGAAAGGGCCGTTGCCCCGTCAGCAGTTCGAACAGCACCAGGCCCAGCGACCAGAGGTCAGCCGCGGGCCCGACCGTCTCACCCTTCAACTGCTCCGGAGCCATATACGCGAGCGTGCCGAGGGTCGTCTTCGACTGCGTGATGTGCGTCGCGCCGGCAAGCTTCGCAAGCCCGAAGTCGAGGATC
>JAMPYE010000124.1 GCA_023700825.1 Thermoanaerobaculia bacterium
GCCGCGCGCAGGCAGGAGTGCCTGCGCCACATGCGTTGCGGCATCTCGCAGTCTTCAATTCTCCACTTCTCAATTCTTCAGGCTCCGGTCTTCGCGTTGAACTCGTCGATCATCGCGTCCCATGCGGGAATCAGGTGCTGCAGGTTGCGCCAGAACTTCTGGTCGCGGCGCTCGACGAAGTCGTGGAAGCTCACGCCCTGCTGCTCGACCCAGGTGTAGTAGCCGAGGTCGAAGATGCGGCGGCGATCGTGGAGCGAGAGCTCGAGCATGTTGTCGGTGCCGGTGCCGAGCATATGCTGGCCGAAGGTCTCGCCGGCGCTGACCTCGTCGAAGCCGCCGGCGAAATCGCGTGCGAGGCACTTCTCTAGCTCGGTCGCATAGAGCTCGGCGCCGTCGGTCGCGACGGTGACGATCACGTCGTCGGGGCCCATGTCGGCATACTTCGCGACCTTGATCGCCCCGAGGATGTTGCAGATCGACGAGAAGCCCATGTGCGGCAGCTGCTGGACGATCTCGGCGGGGACGCCGCGGCGCCCGTCGAGGTAGCGCTTGCCTTCGTTGGTGTTGAAGAGCGCGTTGAGAGCGTCGGTCGACCGGTCGGAGATCGCGACGACGTAGTCGGTGTTCATCACGTTGTGGATCAGCGGAATGTGCTTGTCGCCGATCCCCTGGATGTTGTGCTCACCGAATCCGTTCGCGAGCATCGTCGGGCATTCCAGCGCCTCGGCGGCGACGATCGCTGCGCCGTGCTTGTCCTTCAGGTAGTCGCCGGCGGCGATGGTCCCGGCCGAGCCCGTCGCGGACACGAACCCGCGGAGGCGAAGCTCGGGGTTCGCCTTCTGCATCGCTTCGAAGACGGTCGCACCCGCACGCCCGGTGCACGCGTAATGGACCAGATAGTTCGCGAACTCGGCGAACTGGTTGAAGATGATGTTCGAAGGGTCGGCGTCGAGCTCGTGGCACTTGTCGTAGATTTCCTTGACGTTGCTCTCGGTGCCGGGGGTACGGATGATGTCGGCCGGTTCGGTCACCCAGCGCTCGAGCCACGCGAAGCGCTCGCGGCTCATGCCGGCCGGGAGAACGGCGACGCCGCGGCACTGCATGATCCGGGAGATCGCGACGCCGCCGCGACAGTAGTTGCCGGTCGACGGCCAGACGGCGCGATGGCGCGTCGGATCGAACTGGCCCGTGACGATGCGCGGCGCGAGGCAGCCGTACGCCGCGAGCACCTTGTGCGCGGTGATCATCGGGAACGGCTTGCCGAAGAGGACGACGATCTTCGCCTTTACACCGGTGAGCGACTCCGGCAGCACGACGTGCACGGGGAGCGAGCCTCGCTCGCGCCCTCTGCGCTCGTTGAACCAGTGAACCCGGAAGAGGTTCAGCGGGTGTGCGCTCTGCGGGTCGACACTCGCCAGCTGCGCGGTGATCTCCGCGGGAATCGTCGACGGGTCGGCGAGTTGCGAGAACTTCGGCAACGCGATCTTCGCCTCGCTGAAGCGGCGGACGCTGTTCGCGTAAGTGGCCTGGTCGATGATTTCGGTTCCGAGTCCTAAGTGGGGCATTTAGCGCTCCGCGAATTGAGAATTGAGAATTGAGAATTGAGAGACGACTGTGAACCGAAATCGAGGAGGCTGCTGCGAATGTAGGCGATGGCCATCTCTCAATTCCCAATTCTCGATTCTCAATTCAACTGTTCCATCCGTTCCCACAACTTCGCCGCCTGTTCCGCGGCCTCCGCTCGTATCGAATCGATGTCGCCGGTCACCAGCCGCCCGTCCCGCACGACTTCGCGGTCGCCGACGCGCATGGAGACGAGCGCCCCGTCTTCCCAGGCGGTTGCGTCCTGCGCTTCGGCGGGAAGACGGAAGACTTCCTTCACCAGGTCGTGCCCCGCCTCGATCCGGCGCGCAACGGTCGCCGGGCGGTCTCCCTGGAACGGGGCCTCGTCGAGGAGCGCTTCGATCTCCTCGTGCATCTTCGCGGGATAGCCGTCCGTGCCTAACGCCACGCGATCCGAGTGCGCGAGCGCGCGCGGGTAGCCGACGCCGTTCCCCTTGTTCGAGCGCGGGTTCTGCACGAGCCAGAGGCCGGCTTCCGCCGTCTCCTTCACCTGATACTCGTTCAAACGCACGCCGTGTGCGAGGATCGAGCCTCGGGGCAGCGCGCCCAGCTCGAAGAGTCGCTCGAGCGGTCCCGCGTAACCGCGCGTGATTGCATCATCGACATCGGCACGATCTTCGGCGAGGTGCACGTGCACGATCGCGCCGAGCTCGCGGCAGAGCTCTCCGGCCTCGCGGATCGTCTCGTCCGAGACCGTGAACGACGCGTGCAGCGCGACGGAGCCGGCGATCCCCGGCCGCCGGTTCGTCTCGAAGAAGCGGCGACACTCCGCGAGCCCTCGCCGTGCCTCGTCGCGCCCGCCGTTTCGCTCGGTCGCGCCGTAGCAGAGCAGCGCGCGCATTCCGAGCTCGTCGCAGGCGTCGGCCAGGATGTCGAGCGATCCCTCGATGCAGTTCGGCGACTCGTGGTGGTCGACGAGCGTCGAGGTTCCTGCGAGCAGCGCCTCGGCGACGTAGTAGCGCGCCGACGCGCGGAGCGACGCCTCGTCGAGCGCGCGGTCGAGCCTCCACCACACGCGCTCGAGAATCTCGACGAAATTCTGCGGCTTCACGGACGGAGGCGGCATGCCCAGCGGTGCGAGCCCGCTGTAGATGTGCGTATGGCAGTTGACGCGGGCGATGCCTGACGAACGCGTCATCAACGCTCCGTCGCGTCGCGCGAGGCCGCGGGCTTTCGCAGTCCGATCCCGATCGCGCGCGCCGCGGGAGACTCGCGCATAGGCAGCTCGAACCTGCGGATGCCGTCGAAGGCGTGGAGCGCACCGGCGACCGCGGCGGCGGTCGGCACGAGCCCGATCTCACCGACGCCCTTCGCCCCAAACGGGCCTTCCGGCTCGGTCTCTTCGACGAGAATCACCTCGGTTTTCGGCATGTGCCGGGCTCGTAGCGCGCCGATATCGCGCAGGCGGAAGCTCTGCGGCATCCCGTCGGGGCAGGGGAGGTCCTCCGTGAGCGCGTAGCCGAGCCCCATGTGGATCGATCCCTCGATCTGGCCTTCGCAGAGCGCGGGATTGATCGCGCGCCCGACGTCGTGCGCCGCGACGAAGGTGTCGAGCTTCCCCTCCTCGTCGAGGATGCAGAGCTGCGTCGCGAAGCCGTAGGCCGTATGCGTCTTGATTTCCCCGGTGGTCGCGCCCGGTGCCGTCGTGTCGTCGACGAGCACGTCGCCTGCGTAGACCTTCCCCCGGAGCGCGGCGATGGAGCCGTGCACCGCAAGGTCGATTCGAAGCTTCTGCGCGGCCTCGATCACGGCGCGCCCCCCGAAGAGCGTCGCGCGCGATCCCGTCGTCTGGCCGCAGCCGAGCTCGAACGTGGAGTCGACCTTCGGGTGGAAGGTCGCGGGAGGAAGCCCGGTGACCTCCACCGCGCACTGCACCAGCACGGTGAGAAGCCCCTGTCCCATCTCGGTATAGCCGTTGTAGAGCGAGATCGTGTCGTCGTTCTCGACCACGAGCCGCACCCGGCCCCACTCCTTCGCGCCGTTACCGATGCCGGAGTTCTTGATGCCGCAGCCGATGCCGACGGCGCGGCCCGCGGCCCGCGCCGCGTAGTAGCGATCCTTCACCGCGATCAGCGTCTTCTTGATTCCGACGGACTTCTCGAAGACCTGGCCCGTCGCGAACATGTCGCCGACGTCGACGACGTTGAGCCAGCGGATCGCCCAGCCGTCGAGCCCGACCTTCTCCGCGAGGATGTCGAGGCAGCCGTCGATCGCAAAGTGCGACTGGGGCGCGCCGAAGCCGCGCATTGCGCCGCACGGCGGGTTGTTCGTTGCCACCGCGAGCGCCTCGACGTCGACGTGCGGCACGCGGTACGGGCCGCACGAATGGCCTCCTGCGCGTTCGAGCACCTTCGACCCGACCGACGCGTAGGCGCCCGTGTCGCCCACCATTCGCGCGCGGACCGCGGTGAGGCGCCCCTCCGCGTCGCAGCCGACCGTGTACTCCATCGTGATCGGGTGGCGCTTGGGATGGATCCGGACCGACTCCTCGCGGCTCAGCGTGATCTTGACCGGGCGCTTCGTGAGCATGGACATCAGCGCGGTCTGCGACTGCACCGACATGTCTTCCTTGCCGCCGAACGCGCCGCCGTTAGGCACGAGCACGGCGTGGATCGAGTCCTCGGAAACGCCGAGGAAGCTGGCGACCTGGCGGCGGTCGTCGAAGATCCCCTGTCCCTGCGAGAAGAGGCGGAAGCGGCCGTCCTCGAGTGGCTCGACGAGAGCGCTCTCCGGCTCGAGGTAGAGATGCTCGATCCGCTGCGTCTTCCAGGTGCCGCTCACGACGTGCGCGCTCTTTGCAAGGGCCTCGTCCGCGTCGCCGCGCTTGACGATCGTCCGGGAGAGGATGTTCGGGTAGTCGGGATTGACCTGCGGCGCGCCTTCCTTCATCGCGTCGAACGGATCGAGGACCGGGGTGAGTACTTCGTACTCGACGGCGACGAGCTTCGCCGCGGCGCGAGCGGTCGCGCGATCTTCCGCGGCGACGACCGCGACGACGTCGCCGACGCAACGTACTTCCTCACCCGCGGCGACGATGCCGGGCCAGTCGTTGTGGAGCAGGCCGTACCAGCGGTTGCCGGGGACGTCGCCTGCCGTCGCGACGCGGACGACGCCCGGATGACTTTCCGCCGCGCTCGTGTCGACCTTCACGACCTTCGCGCGGGCGTGCGGCGAGAGGACGAGAGCCCCGTGGAGCATCCCCGGGCGCGTCATGTCGTCGACGAACTTCTGGTCGCCGAGCGCGAGCTCGGAGCCGGTCACCTTGCGGAGGCGCGAGCCGACACGGCCGTCCTCGCAGGGCTCGGGCACCGTCTCGCCGCGCTTCGCCTTCGCGACGAGCTCGATCGCGTCGATGATCTTCACGTAGCCCGTGCAGCGGCAGAGATGAACGTCGAGCGAGCTCGCGATCTCCTCGCGCGTCGGGCTCGGGTTGTGGTCCGTGATGTGCTTCGCGCGCATCGCGAAGCCCGGGATGCAGAACCCGCACTGGAGCCCCGCCGCGGCGACGAAGCTGTCGGCAAGGAGTTTCCGCTCATCGTCGGAGAGGCCTTCGAGCGTGATGATCTCGGCGCCCTGGGCCTTCGTCGCGGGGATGCAGCAGGTCAGCTGCGGCCGCGCGTTCATCAGCACGAGACAGCAGCCGCACTGTCCCTGCGGCTGGCAGCCGTCCTTGGTCGAGTAGATGCCGCAGCGGTTGCGGAGAGCGTCGAGGAGGCTCTCGCCGTCGCTTGGGGTGATGCTGCGAGACTGTCCGTTGAGGACGAAGTCGACTGTCATGTCGTCACGCCCTCACGCCGAGGCGGGGGCACCTCGTTGACAGCATAGTCACGGGGGAGAGGCGTCGCAAGCGGGAGGGCTTTATCTGGTGTTCTTTTGTAGTCCCCGTGCTTCTTTCCGGTTTCTGTGGGGTCACAAAAACCAAGATGAAGATTGTCGAATGGAGAAGGAGGAATGTAGAAGGATGAAGGAGGAGGTCGCGATTCCGGCGCGCAGCGCCGAGACATCGGTAGCCCCCGCCTTCAGGCGCAATGGCGTCACCTTGAGAGATGAGGCATCGAGACGTTCCGTGGTTTTCGCGCAGAAACCGAAATGAAGAATGAAGAATGGCGAATGGGGAACGAAGAAATGTCGCGGCCTCGCCTATTTCTTCATTCTCCATTCTCCATTCGACATTCCGGTTTCGATGATGGGTACCGGGAGTGAACTTGCGAGCCAGGAACGAAGTATGCCGACTCCGGGCTCTGCGCCGACAGGCCGTGCCGTGCACTCTCAATTCCTTTGCGTTGACGATCTTACGGCTGAAGCCGGGGGCTGCCCATGTCTTGCCGCGTCGCGGCGGCGAATCGTCGCCGAGTTGATCAGTCTCGGTTGCCCGTCCGCCGCTGATCGCGCACCTGCAGCAACTGAGCAGCGATCGCTATGGCGATCTCACTCGGGTGGTTGGAGCCGATCGAGAGGCCGACGGGGCAGAAGAAAGCGTCCTTCGCTTCGGGCGGAAGGCCCGCGTCGTCGATGTCCTGTTTCAGGATGTTCGCTTTTGCGCGGCTGCCGATCACGCCGAGGAATGGGAAGCGGCGCGTGCGGAGGATCTCGAGCAGGATCGGTTTGTCGGTCGCGTGGCCCATCGTCATCAACACGACGAAGGCGTCGTCGGGAAGCGCAGCGACCTCCCCGGCAAGGTCCGTCGAGAGCGCTTTCGTGAGGCGGGGGCTGTCGGGAATCCGGTCGAGCCACTCGGCGCGGGTGTCGAGGCAGGTGAGGCGGCAATCGAGCGACGAGAGGAGGGGCACGAGCGCCTGCGCGATGTGCCCCGCGCCGAAGACGGCGATGTTCCAGGTCGCGACGTTGAACGCCTCGAAATAGAGCTTCACCGCGCCGCCGCAGGTCATGCCGACGTCACGGTTGAGCTGCCAGTTGACGAAATGCGTGTTCGCGGCGCCCTCGCTCAGCATCCGAAGCGCCTCGTCGATCGCCTTCCTCTCGATGCGCCCACCGCCGACGGTGCCGGAGTGGAGCCCGTCGCGCGTGACGATCATCTTCGAGCCGCGGTCGTTCGGCACGCTGCCGACGACGTCGACCACCGTCACGGCGACGACGGGCGTCCCCTCGGCGATCAGGTCGTTGAGGGTCTCGAAGAAGGTCATGGGAGGAGGATAACGCGAGGAAGAGCGGGAATGAACACAGCGAGTGCAGAACGCAGAATGCAGAATGGAGGAATGTAGAAAAGCGGAAGCCTGGTCAGTCGCGGCAGGCGTCTGGACCACGCGATGCCCCTTTCTTCATTCATCATTCATCATTCTGCGTTCTGCATTCGTTGTGTTCCCCGTTTAGAATCCGAGACCGACCAGCAACGACGACCTTGAATCGGAGGCCCCATGTCCCGCCCTTCCACGTCCGACCTCGCCGACGTCCTGCGCATCGCGCACGAGAGATCGATCGACTACCTCGACAGCCTGCCGGAGCGCCCGGTCTTCCCGCGTGCATCGTTCGAGGACGCGCTCGCGGCGCTCGCCGCACCCCTTCCCGACGAGGGCGAGCCTGCGAACGAGGTCATCGACGCGCTCGCTCGCGCCGGAGAGCTGGCCGCGGTCGCGTCGTCGAGCCCGCGCTATTTCGGGTACGTCATCGGCGGGACGCTCCCTGCCGCGATCGCGGCCGACTGGCTCACGAGCGCGTGGGATCAGAACGCCGGGCTCTGGTCGGCCACGCCCGCGGCGTCAGCTGCCGAGCAGGCGGTCGCCCCCTGGCTTCTCGACCTGCTGGGCCTTCCCTCGACCGCGAGCGTCGGGTTCGTCACGGGATGCCAAATGGCGAATTTCACCTGCCTCGCCGCGGCGCGGCACGCGGTGCTGCGGCGGGCGGGCTGGAACGTCGAAACCGACGGTCTGCAGGGAGCGCCGCGCATTCGCGTCGTAGCGAGCGCGGAGGCGCACGTGACGATCCATGGCGCGCTCAAGATGCTGGGGCTCGGGACCGGCGCCATCGTTCCGGTGGAGACGGACGGTGAAGGGAGAATGATCGAGGCGAAGCTTCGCGAGGCTCTCCGCGGCGTCGACGGCCCGACGATCGTCTGCACTCAGGCAGGAAACGTGAACACGGGCTCCTTCGACCCGATCGCGGGAATCGTCGAGGCGGCGCACGAGAAGAACGCGTGGGTCCACGTCGACGGCGCGTTCGGCCTATGGGCGGCGGTCTCCACAACGAGGGCGCATCTCGTGAGAGGCGTCGCGTTGGCGGATTCCTGGGCGACTGATGCGCACAAGTGGCTCAACGTGCCCTACGACAGCGGGATCGCGATCGTCGCGCATCCCGAGGAGCACTTCGGGGCCATGAGCCTGAAGGCCGAGTACCTCGAGAAGACGGCGACCGCGCTCCGTGAGCCGCTCGACTGGGTTCCCGAGTTCTCGCGCCGCGCGCGCGGCTTCGCGCTCTGGGCCGGCCTGCGGAGCCTCGGCCGGCGCGGCCTGACTGAGATGATCGACCGCTGCTGCGATCTCGCCGTGCTCGCCGCGGAACTGCTGCGGAAGGAGCCCGGGGTCGAGATCCTCAACGACGTGGTCGTCAACCAGACGCTGATCCGTTTCCACGGCGAGGACCCGTCGGGTGACGACCGACTCACGCGCGAGGTGATCACCCGCGTCCAGGAAGACCGGGTCTGCTGGCTCTCGGGCACGCGCTGGCACGACAAGGAGGCGATGCGTTTCTCCGTTTCGAACTGGTCGACGACGGCCCGAGATATCGAGATGACGGTGGAGTCGATCGTCAGGTGCTATCGGGAGGCGAGAGGCGAGAGGCGATAGGCGACGAGCAGGCGAGGCGGCACTCGATCGCGCCAGCCGAAACCAAGCAGGCAGGTTTCCGGCCTGGTGTGGCGCAGGCAGTCTTGCCTGTGCGTCGCCGAAGGCGACCGGGCCCCTGTCAGATTCGCGAAACCCGGGGCGGCGCTTTGCGCCGCGCGCAGACAGGAGTGTCTGCGCCACATGAGGCAGCCTGCTTGTCGCCTTTCGCCTCTCGCCTATACGCCTACACCAGCGCCTCGATCACGTCCTTCGCGCTGTAGGTCGCCTCTCCCGGCCGGATGAAGCGTGCGATGGTGCTGATGTCGTCGCCCGCGGTCACGAGCGGCAGTTCGACCGTGCCGTCGCGGCGGATCTGGCCCATGCCCACGTTGGCGAGCAGCGCGTTGCAGAGGCACTTGCGCCCCTCGGTCGCCTCGGCATCGCCACCCTTCGCGACGTAGGCATCGACCGGTTCCGCCGCGCAGCGGTAGCCGATCTGTCCGTCGGGCTTGCGAAACACCTCGCGGAGAAAGCCCAGATCGCAGACGCGCTGGCGCGCCTCGTAGACCTGTGGCTCACTGAGCGTGCTGGCGAGCTGTGCGACTTTGAACGGGAATCCGGTCGGAGACGCGTGACGATCGGTCAGCACGCGTGCGTGGCCCGAAGCCGCATCGCGCAGGATCGCGCTCTTCAGATCCTCGCGCAGCCCTGATTCTTCACAGAGCGCAAACGCGGTGCCGACCTGAACGCCGGCTGCGCCGAGTGCGAGCGCTTCCTGCAGCTTTTCCCGGGTCGCCTGCCCCCCGGCGAGCCAGAAGGGGAGTCCCAGAGACTTGAGCTTGTCGAGGTCGACCTCGTCCTTTTCTCCATACTGCGGCTCGCCCGCGTCGTTCAGCCTCAGCTGGCCTCGCGGTGGCGCGTTGTGCCCTCCGGCGGTGGGACCCTCGACGATGAAGCCGTCGACGCGGCCGTTCGATCGCTTGATCATCGTGGTGGCGAGCACGTTCGACGAAATGATCGGGAAGAACCGGGGACGCGGGAGCGGAGGGAGGCCGTCGAAGAATTCGGCGGGATCGAACAGCGCCACGACCGCGTCCTGCCCTTCGTTGCCTGTGACCTGCAGTTCGTAGCTCACCGGCTGGTGATTCGCCAGCCGGTCGAGAACGCCCGGGATGCGCGTCGCGATCCCCGCCCCCATCAGCACGCAGGTGACTCCCGCGAGCATCGCCCCGTAGATCGAAGGCAGGTGCGGAAGCTGGATCTTCTCCAGGTAGTTGATGCCGACCGGATTGTCGTGCCCTTCACGGGCGAGAAAGACCTCGACGAAATTGCCGACGATGCAGAGTTCGGAGAGGGTGCGGGTGTCTTTGACCGAGTGCATCGGCACCGTCTGGTAAGGCTCCTCGGGAGCCTTTCCGCCGGCGACGAAGTACTTCTGCCAGATCCGTTCCGCCATCTCCCGGACGGGAAAGCTCTCCAGCGCGCGACGGACATTGCCCTCGCCATCGCCGTCCTGAAGCCGTCTCGCGAGTAGCGTGTCGAGCGCGATTCCCGATACCACGCCGAGCTGTCCCAGCGAGGACACCGCGCGCGCGAGCTTCCATGAGGAGACGCC
>JAMPYE010000125.1 GCA_023700825.1 Thermoanaerobaculia bacterium
GCCGCCGCGCTGCGAAAGCGCAGGCACCGTCATGTGCAGCCGCCCGAACCGCCGCCTGCTTTGACCTTTGACCTTTCGCCAGCTACTCCAGCCCATCCGCGACGTACAGGTCGCCGAGTGAGCGGAGGATGTTGTAGGCGAGATAGGAGCCGTCGCGCGCGACGACGACGGGACTGATGCGGTTCACGCCCGAGGGATCGTCGGGAAGGATCTCGCGCCAGAGTGTGCGTGTGCCGCTTGCGATGTCGATCCGGTGGACCCTCGCGGGAAGGTCGTTAGGCTTCGCCACGAAAATGGCGGCTCCGTCCGCGCTCCATTGAAGCGGAATCTCCTCCGGCTCGACTCCGGCCAGCGGCCTCTCGGTCCCTGAGCCGTCAGCCGGGTAGATGGCGATGCTTCGCGCGGCGTCCATTCCCGCGACCCAGCGTCCGTCGGGCGAAACCGCCCAGGCCCGCAATCCGGCGTACCAGATGCCTTCAGGTGAGATCCGAACCGGCTCGCCTCCCGTGACGTCCTGGACGTAGAGAGCGAATGCTCCCCCGCCCCTGGTGCCGCCGATGACGAAGCGTCTGCTGTCGGGAAACCAGAGCGCTCCGTCGGCGAACTGGTCGATCGTCTTGATCTCTTCCGCCGCTCCCGCGCCGGTCGGGAGCTTGACGAGCTTCGTCCGCGATACGTGGGCGAGAACCCATCTCCCATCGGGGGACATGGAGTCTCCCCATCCGTCGCCGAGGCGCACCGGCGGTGATCCGTCGGCCTTCCGGACGTAGATGGAGCTCGTCGCTCCGCCCCCCTCGCGCGTCTCGCTGAAGAGCACGAGCTGGCCGTCGGGCGACACGTCGCTGAGCACCGACCAGTCGAGCCACGCGAGATCGGTTCCCGTCGACGCGCCGCTCGCCTCGACGACCGCTGCGTCGAGCGCGGGAGTGCTGGCGGTGTCGGCCATCGCGACGATGTCCTCACCGGAAAGCGGCTCGGGAGCGGGAGGCGGCTGTGTGTGCTCGAAGATCAGCGAAGATCGCCACGTCGAGTGCGTGAGCAGCACGCGGCCCGCCTTCGAGATGTCCTGCAGCCGGAGAGAGCCGGTCAGCCGGCTGACGAGCCGCGGCTCCTCGCCGGGGCGCACCGAGTAGAGCGACGGCGGCTCGCTCCCCGACGCCGCGGTGAACCAGAGGCTCTTCCCGTCCGGGGCCCAGGCGAGCCCGTTGACGCCTTTCGACCAGCCTTTCGCGAGAAGCTCGGGCTGATCGCCCTCGATCATCATGATCTCGAAAGCGCCTTCACTCGGCTGCACGAACGCGACGCGTTTCCCGTCGGCCGAGACGCGAACGGAGGCAAGACGCTTCTGCGATTCGAGAACGATCTTGCCGATCGGCACTTCGAGACGGAACCCGTTCCCGAACTTGTGGATCACGGCAAGGTTCTGCCCGTCGGGCATCCACTCGGCGTCGAGCACGTCGTCGAGCACGTCGCGAGCCTGGCCTCCCATGAGCGGCACGCGCGCGAGTTTCCCGATCCCCGTCGCTCGATCGCGTTCGAGCAGTACGGCGACTTCCCCGTTGCTCGAGATCGCGGCGACGTCTCCCTTCTGGATACCGAACGGCTTCGACTCCGGGCTCGACGTGCGCATCATGAAGAGCTCTGGAAGGCGACCGTCCCAGGCGGCGCTGTAGATCACCGTCTCGCCGTCGGGGGCGAATCGCGCACCGAGGATCTCCCCGCGACGGAAGGTGAGGCGCTGAAACGAGGTCGTCCTGGCGGAGTCGCGCTTCTCGTTGAACAGGTAGCCGGCCATCGCGCCGCCGGCCAGGAGCACGAGTGCGCCCACTGCGAGGAGAATCGCGTTAGGCCCCTTCTGCGCCTTCGGGACGGGCCGTGGCGCCGAGGTATGCGTCGCGCCGGGCCTGGGCTGGTTCAGCGTCTTCGGGCGCGGCTGCGCGCCGGTCGGAGCCGGTGAGGCGGCGGGCTGCGGCCGGGGCGGAGTCGCCAGTCTCGCCGTCGGCGTCATCCCCGAGAGCTTCGCGGTCGGTTCCCGGTCGTGCGCGTCGAGAAACGGAACGGGGTGCGAGCGGCTCGCGCCTTCGCCGGAGAAGAGCGTTTCGAGGTGGAACGCGAGATCGCGGGCCGACTGGAACCGGTTCTCCTTCTTCTTCTCGAGGCAGCGGTGCACCAGCTTCTCGAGCGTCGGCGAGATCTTCTGGTTGATCGAGCCGAGCTCCGGAGGGTCTTCCTTCAAAATCGCGTTGAGCGTCTCGATCTGCGACTGCTTGCTGAAGGCGCGGCCTCCCGCGAGCATCTCCCAGAGAATCGCGCCGAACGAGAAGATGTCCGAGCGCTGATCGAGTGGCTGGCCGCGCACCTGCTCGGGCGACATGTACCCTACGGTGCCGAGCACCATCCCAGGCTCGGTCGCAGGTGCCGCTCCCGCTGCGCCGCCTGCAAAGTCTGGATGCAGCTTCGCGAGGCCGAAGTCGAGGATCTTCACGCGCTCGTCGCCGAGGACGAAAACGTTGTCGGGCTTGAGATCGCGGTGGACGATGCCCTTCTCGTGCGCGGCCGCGAGCCCTCTCGCAATCTGGAGCGAGTACTCGACGGCCTTCTTCTGCGGCAGCGCTCCCTTCGCGATGCGATCGGTGAGTGTCTCCCCTTCCAGGAGCTCTGTGACCATGTACGGCTGCCCGCCCGTCTCGACGAACTCGTAGATCGTCAGCAGGTTCGGGTGATTGAGCATCCCGGCGGCGACGGCTTCGTGCTTGAAGCGCCCGAGTCGCTCGGGATCGCGGACGATCGACTCGGGAAGAACCTTGATCGCCACGTCGCGGCCGATCCGGCTGTCGTGCGCGCGGTAGACCTCGCCCATCCCGCCGGCGCCGAGCCGCGAGACGATTTCGTACGGACCGAGTCGGGAGCCGTTCGCCAGCGGCATCCACGAATTGTACACGGGGGAGGCGCAGTCGCAGCGCAACCGTACGGCAGGTTCGCCGTAGAATCATTCGTGACGATGGAGACCTACTCGAGTTCGCACCGCCAGCGCTCCGCGGATCAGTCTGCAACCGAAGAGTCCTTTTCCCCCGACGAGCTGGCCTCGATTCTGCGCGACGCCAACCGCCGGCAGACGACCAAAGAAGTCGCCACGCTCGATCAGGCCCTCGAGACGGCGCGCGAGCTCGGCATCGACGAGCAGCACGTGCGCGCGGCGGCGGAGGCGCACCGGGCAAAGAAAGCGCGGCACGGCGCGCTTCACGCCCTCACGGTTCGGGAGCGCAGAAAGCTCGGCAGCCTAGCCTGGACGGCCGCGATGGTCACCTGCATCGTGACGCTCGCCGCCGGTTGGGAGATCGCACAGCTGGCGCTGCTCGGCCTCTCGATCGCAGCCGTAGCGCAGGGCTTTCGGTGGCTCCGCGCCGAGATCCGCGAGCGCACGGATGGCGCGTGAGGACGGCCGGAGGGTTGTTAGTTGTTAGTTGTTAGTTGTTAGTTGTTGGTTGTTGGTTGTTGGTTGTTAGACAGGCAGCGGTTGGAAAGGTAGTTCGGCGGAGCGAGCCTGGCCGCGGCCCCACACCATTCCACTTTGTCCCATCCCGCTTCCTGCGGCCTTCGCTGCTTGTCTAACAACTAAAAACTAACAACTTCCGACCAACAACTAACAACTCCCCCTGCGGTATGCTCATGCCGAGCTCTCGCCATGCGCCGATCGCAACAGCGACTCGTCCTGCTCGTCCTGGCCGTTCCGGTCATGCTCGTCTTCAGCGCGGTCTTCTACATGTGGGGAATGGAGACGTTCGAGGCGAAGGATCGAGACTTCTGGCAGGCGCTCGAGTTCGTCTCCGAGACCCTCAGCACGACCGGTTACGGGGCCGATGCGACGTGGAACCATCCCGCGATGACCCTCTTCGTCGTGCTCCTGCAGTTCATCGGCGTCTTCTTCGTGTTCCTCATCATTCCGATCTACCTCGTGCCGTTCCTGGAGGAGCGGTTCGAGAAGCGGTTGCCGCGCGAAGCAGAGCCGGCGGTGCGCGACCACGTCGTGATCTACCGCTCCGGCGCCGCCGTTGAGACGCTCGTCGAGAATCTCGCGGCGTCCGGCGTCGCGGCGCTCGTCGTCGAGACCGACGAGGACGACGCCAGACGGACGCTCGAGCAGGGCACCCCGGTCGTCTTCGTGCGCACCGAAGAGGACGCGCTCGACGCGGCGCGGATCATGCGCGCCCGCGCGATGGTGACCAACGGGCGCGACGAGGAGAACGCCGCGATGATCCTTCGCGCGCGGCAGATGGGTTTCCGCGGCGACATCTACGCGCTCGTCGAGGATCCGGCCCACCGCAAGCCGATGGAGATCGCCGGCGCGACCGCGGTCTACACGCCGCGCCACATCCTCGCCGCCGCGCTCGCTGCCCGCGCGAGCGAGGAGATCAGCCCGCGGCTCGCCGGAATCCAGCAGCTCGGCGACCGCCTCGAGTTGCGCGAGCTCCGCCTCCAGGCGTCGAGCCCGCTGGTCGGCAGGACGCTCGCGGAATCGGAGATCGGCTCGCGGAGCGGCGCTACGGTCGTCGGCCAGTGGGTCAGCGGCAACCTCGTCACGCTGCCGGGACCCGACACGCGACTCGAGCCCCGAGGCATTCTCGTCGTCGTGGGAAGCCCCGAAAGCTTCGCCTCGCTCGCGGCTCTCGCCGAAGGAGCGACTCCCCTCCGGCGGAAGGGACACTTCCTCGTCGCCGGCTTCGGCGAAGTCGGGCAGAAAGTGCATCAGCTCCTGACCGACGCCGGCGAGTCGGTTCGTGTCATCGATCGCGTGCAGCGAGCAGGTGTCGACATCGCGGGCGACGTTCTCGACCCGAGCAATCTCGTCGCGGCCGGCGTCGAGACCGCACGCGGGGTCATCCTCGCGCTCGACAACGATGACGCGACACTGTTCGCCACGGTCATCGTGCAGGACTGCACGCCCGAGGCTCCCGTCATCGCGCGGGTCAACCACGCGAGAAACGTCGAGAACATCTACCGGGCCGGCGCCGACTTCGCTCTATCGATCTCGAAGGTCTCCGGACAGATGCTCTCCTACCGGCTCCTCGGCCAGGAGGCAGTCTCGCTCTACCAGAACCTGCGGATTCAGAGAATGCGCGCCCGAAGCCTCGTGGGCAGGCATCCCCTCGATGTCCTGATCCGCGCGCGCAGCGGTTGCTCCGTCGTCGCCGTCGATCGCGACGGGGAGATGCCTACGACTTTCCCCGCCGACTTCCGGCTCAGGGAAGGCGACGAGATTTTCGTCTGCGGGACGAACGCGGGCGTTGCGAAGTTCCGGGCCGCCTTCTGCGACTCGAAGTAGGGGACGAGGCCGAATCCGGCGGCCCCTCCGTCTCGGGAACTTTTTACGAATGCCGTCGTATTAGCTCCAGACGACGCCATGAGCAGGCTCCGCACACAGCTGATCGCGGCCTTCGTGGCCCTCTCGGTCGTTCCGCTGACGGCGATCGTCACGTTCGGATACTTCACCTCCGAGCGCAGTTTTCGCCGCGCCGTCGAGAAGGAAACCTCGGAGCTCGCCTCCCGGATCGACCGGCGCGTCGGCATGATTGCAGACGCAGTGGGACGCGATATCGAGCGTGTCGGGTCGCTGCCGGTCGAGATGTTCCTCTCTGCGCCAGGAGCCGCGCAGATCGGAGACGCTCAGATTGCGGAGCAGCTCCGAGTCGTTCTCGGCGAGAACGCCGAGCTCTTGACCATTGACGTCGTGCCCGACGTGCCCGCTGCTCCCGCAGCGGCGCCGATCCCGAATCCCGCTCCGAGCCCGGTCGCCGCGCCCGCTCCCGTTCCCCCCGTTGCCCCGGTCTCCCCTGTGGCCCCCACCGCGAAGGTCGAGGCCACGCCGGCCGTTCCGCAGATCGCGACCCTCGATCCAGTGACCAGGGCCGACATGGAAAAGGCGATCGCGACGGGACGGGAGGCTGCCCGTGTCGCGACCCTGGCGAAGCAGGAGGCATTGGAGCAGCTTCGAGCGCGCATCGAAGCGCGCCATGCGTCCGCGGCTCACGCCGACCAGAGCCGGATCATGAAGTTCCACACGCGCGAGCTCGCGACCTCGATCGTCAAAGACGGCGAGACCGTCGGAAGACTCCGCGCGCAGCTCCGCGGCGACGAAGTCGTCCGTCGCGTGATCCAGGGTTCCGCGTCGCAGGAAGGCGACGTCGTCTTCGCGGTCGACCGCGAGGGAAAGCTGTTCGCCGCGAGCGACGAAGAGAAGTCGAAGATCGAGGCCGCGGGGCTCGACGCCCTCGCTCGCGGCAACGGAAACGCAACAGCCGACTGGGTCGTCGCGTCCTCCGCCGCCACCGACGCCGGCGTGTCGTTCGCGATCGCACGTCCGATCAGCGAGTCGTTGCGCGAGATGCGCGCCGGCGCGGCCCGCAACTTCGGATTCGGCCTCGCTCTGATCGGCGTCGCGCTCATCGGGATCGTGCCGCTCGCGAACCACATCGCGCGCGACATCGAGACAGTGACCGCGGCCGCCGAAAAGATTGCCACGGGGGAGCTCGACACCGAGGTGAGGGTCGGTTCGAAGAACGAGATCGGAAAGCTGGCTGCCGCGTTCAACGGCATGGCACGTGACCTCCGGCAGAACCAGGAGCGCCTCCTCGATGAGGAGCGGAGCCGTCGCGAGCAGGAAATCGAGCGGCGCCTGCTGGCAGCGCAGTACGAGAGGAAGAGCGCGGAACTCGAGGAGGCGCGGCGGTTCCAGCTGTCGCTCCTCCCGTCGTCCCCTCCCGCTCATCCGGAGCTCGAGGTCGCGTCGTACGTCCACACGGCAACGGAAGTCGGCGGCGACTACTGGGACTATCTGCTCGCCCCCGACGGCACGCTCACTCTTGTCATCGGTGACGCCACGGGGCACGGTGCGCGCGCCGGAACGATGGTGACCGTCGTCAAGAGCCTCTTCGCGACCTTCTCACCCGAGGATTCGCTCGCCGAGTTTCTCGAGCGTGCGAACCAGTCGATACGGAGAATGGGGCTCGAGCGGATGGCGATGGCGCTGACCCTTGCGCGATTCCGGCCCGGCGTGGTCGAGGTTGCCGCCGCCGGCATGCCGCCGGTACTGATCCACCGGGCGGCCGCGGGAACGATCGAGGACGTCATGATCGAAGCCCCTCCGCTCGGGACGCTGCCCTTCTCATACGGATCACGCACGCTCGCGCTGGCGTCGGGCGACGCCGTTCTGCTGATGACTGACGGCTTTCCTGAACTCTCGGACGCGGAGGGAGATCCGTTCGGCTACGTCGCGGTCGAGCGCGAGTTCGCCGCCGCGTCGCACGACACGCCGCGCGGGATTCTCGACCACCTTTCTGCCGTGGCCGAGGCCTGGACTCGCGGCGAGCCGCCGACGGACGACATCACCTTCGTAGCCGTAAAGGTGCGCTGAGATCGGGCGAGCGGGCCACTTCCGCTTCCTCGTTCCGTATATCCGGCCGCGACGACGCCTCGTATCATCCCCGGCACCGATTGCGCTACCCTTCGCAGGAATCACGATGAGACTCTGGACCCTCGACCAGCTCGCTCAGCTTCCCGAGAAGCAGGCGGTGCAGAAGCACTTCGATCGGCTGAACTATCGCGTGCTGCGATGGTTCTGGAGATTCTCGGTCCTCGTCGCGATCGGGTACTTCATCGCCCGCTCCGTCGATGGCGAGTTGATCCGGCTGGCGGCGGCCGTCCTCTGGCTCGGCGTCCTCGCGGCGATGTTTTTCGCACGCACGAGCCGGTTCTACGAAGAGCACTTCCCGCGGATTCTGCCGGCGTTTCTCCTCGGGACGGCGGCGTGCATGATCGTCGGCACGCCGAACAACGAGTTCCAGCGAATCCTCCCGACTGCGCTGCTTCCGCTCACGCTTCTCTTCTTTCGGATGCAGGCGCGTCATTGCCTCACCGTCGCCGGCGGCTTCCTCGCGATGGCCGTCACGGTCGGGCTCAGCCAACTCGGGGGAGGGCCCGACGGCGACGAGCTGATCGTCGTCCCGATTCTCCTCAACGTCATGTTCGCGGGAGCTTCGCTTTTCCTCTCACGGCAGGCACGTCTTGCGTTTCTGGAGGAGTGGACCGGAAGCGCAATGCGCGAGCGCGAACGCGCGCGGATGACCGGTGAACTGGCGGACGCGAGGAAGATCCAGTTGGCGATGCTGCCCGGTGCGACGCCCGCGGTCGACTGGCTCACGATTGCCTCCGCGTCCCAACCCGCGAGCGAGGTGGGCGGCGACTTCTACGATCACTTCCTCCTGCCCGACGGCAGCGTCGCCCTCGCAATCGGCGACGTCGCCGGACACGGCGTCGGGAGCGGCCTCGTTCTCGCCGGCATCAAGAGTGGCCTCCACCTTCTCCGCGAGGAGCTGCGCAATCCCGTCGCGGTGCTAGACCGGCTCAACCGCCTCGCCTCCGAGTGGCTTCAGTGGAGAATGCTCGTCACGCTGCTCATCGCCGTCGTCGATCCTTCGAAGCGGTCCGTGCGCGTGGCGGCGGCGGGGCACGCGCCGCTGATCATAATTTCGAGCGGTGGCGCCTCTCGCAGGATCGGTTCGCCTGCGCTGCCGCTCGGCACGAAGCTCGCCCCTTCGTGGAACGAAACCTCGGCGACTCTCGAGGACGGCGACCTGCTCGTCTTCTGCACCGACGGCCTCACGGAACTGGTCGATGCGACTGGCGAGCAATTCGGCGACGAGCGGCTGGAGAGCGTGGTCAGGGAAGCGGCTCTCGCAGGTGGCGGAGTCGACTCGATTCGGGACAGCGTCTTGTCGCAGCTTCAGCGTTTCCGCGGCGACGCCCCTCAGCTCGACGACATCAGCGTCGTCGTGGCGCGATTCCGTTGCTGAGCCGCTTCGCTACGAAGGCGGCGTCCCGATGTTCCACGCCATCATCTTCCAGCCGTTGGCGGTTTGCCGGAGCGTGAAGCTGATCGGCAACTCCCCTCCGGCCCGCGCGGGCACGGTCCCCACGAACGTCGCCGTGCCGTTCTCCACTCCCCGCTTGGTGTAATTCACCGCGGCGACGTCGACGTCGAACAACTGCGGATTCGCGGAAAGAATCGAGCGGAACTCGTCGAGCGACTGAACCTGCTGGAGCTCCGGATCGAAGCACCCGTAGGCGCGGTCGGCGTCTCCTGCCGCCGAGGCCGAAAGGAATTCGGTCACGACCTTCTCCGGCTCCTCGGTGGCCTTCATGACGACGAAGAAGATCCCGAGGACCACGACGCCGATGCCTGCGAGCAGGCAGCCGCATCCGCCAAGAATCCAGGGAACGGGGCTCGACTTCTTCTGTTCGCCACTGTTCGCTGCGTCGGTCATCGTCGCCTCCGTTGCGGTTGAGTTCCGCAGATTCTACAGGACGCGGCGCGCCGGCATCCGGTCGCAGGCTGCCGGGCGCGAAAAAAAACGGCCGCGTCCGGGGACGCGGCCGTCGAATGCTGCAGAACGTTCGAGACTACGGGCGTTTCGCGACCGGCGTAAAGGCGCGCTGCTTCTCGCCGATGTAGATCTGGCGCGGGCGGTTGATGCGACCGTGCGGATTGCCGGTCATTTCCTTCCACTGCGCGATCCAGCCGGGGAGACGGCCCAGAGCGAACATGACCGTGAACATGTCGGTCGGGATGCCCATCGCGCGATAGATGATGCCGCTGTAGAAGTCGACGTTCGGGTAGAGCTTCCGGTCGACGAAGTACGGGTCGCTGAGCGCGATCTCTTCGAGGTTCTTCGCGATCGCGAGCGTCGGATCCTTCACGCCGAGCTCGCTCAGAACGGCGTCTGCCGCCTTCTTGAGGATCTTCGCGCGCGGGTCGAAGTTCTTGTAGACGCGGTGACCGAAGCCCATGAGCTTGAAGCTCGACGTCTTGTCCTTCGCCAGCTCCATGTACTTCTTGAAGTCGCCGCCGTCGGCCTTGATGTGCTCGAGCATCTCGATGACTTCCTGGTTGGCGCCGCCATGGAGCGGGCCCCAGAGGGCGCAGATGCCCGCCGAGATCGAGGCAAAGAGATTCGC
>JAMPYE010000126.1 GCA_023700825.1 Thermoanaerobaculia bacterium
CGTGCCCTTTTCCTTCGTCGAGTAGTAGGGGAGGAACAGCCGCTCGCGATCCGCCGCCGGCACGCCGCGACCGGTGTCGGAGATCTCGATGCGCAGGAGCTTCCCGCGGAGGCGCGCATAGAGGCGCACGCTTCCCTCGTCGGTCGCCTCGATCGCGTTGTCGAGCAGGTTGATGACTGCGCGTCGGATCTGGTCGGGGTCGACGACCGCCTGCAGCCCGTCGGTCACGTCGGTCTCGAGCGTCACGCCCGGCTTTACCTCGGAGTAGAGCTGCGCGGATTCGCGAAGAATCGCGGTGACGTCGCTCATCCGGAGGTGAATGGCCGGCATCCGCGCGAAGCGCGAGAACTCGTCGACCATGCTTTGCAGCTCGGTGACGGAGTTCACGATCGTGCGGCATCCGTCGTCGACGGCCTGCGCGACGTCGCTGTCGCCCGACTGGAACTTCTTGCGGATCCTGTCGGCCGAGAGGCGGATCGGCGTGAGAGGGTTCTTGATCTCGTGCGCGATGCGGCGCGCCGCTTCGCTCCAGGCCGCGAGCTTCTGCGCCTGGATCAACTGCGTGGAGTCTTCGATCGCGACGACCCAGCCGATCGACTTCTCGAGCGACGTCATCCGCGCGGCGGAGATCTCGAGATAGAGGATCTCGCCTCCGCGCGAGAGCGAGACTTCGCGCGGGCGCGGCTCGCGCTTGCGAAGCTCGCGCAGGTAGCCGCCGATGGGCCCGAGGTCGCCGACGAGGATGTCGTCGAGGCGTGTGCCGGGCGCCGGCTCCCCGGCGAGCTGGAGAATGCGGAGCGCTGCGCGGTTGATGCTCAGCAGCTCGAGCTGCTCGGTGCAGGCGAGGATTCCGGTGGACACGCTCTCGAGGATCCGCGAGAGGTAGGCGCGCTCGTCGGCCAGGCGGCGGTTGACGTCTTCGGTCTCGCGGTTCGAGTCGGTGAGCGCGGCGCGTTGCGCCTCGAGCTGCTCGGCCATACTGTTGAACGACTCGATGAGTTGGCCGAGCTCGTCGGTCGCGCGCATCTCGATCCGGTGGCCATAGTCGCCGCCGGCGAGCGTTCGCGTTCCTTCGGCGAGCGCCTGAACCGGAACCGTGATGCGGCGCGAGACGTAGATCGAGATCCAAAGCGTCCCGAAAAGGACGAAGAGAGTGACGGTGAGGAACATCGACGTCTGGGACGCCTTCAGCGCCTGCCGCTGGGCCTCGAGCTGCTGGAAGTTCGCGTTTGCGACGACATTCTCGTCGACCATGCGCGCGACGTCTCCCGGCAGGAACATCCCCGCGATCGCGACGAGCTTGCGCTCGCCCGCCTCGACTCTCCTTCCGGAGCGGATCCACTTTCCGGACGGCGTGACCTCGATCTTGAAGGCGGCGCCGTCGGTGGCGATTTTGTCGAGGAACTGCGTCGAGGGTTCGCGCATCTGGTGAACCGGCGACCGAGGATCGGCGAGAAGGCTCAGCACGGCGCCGTTCTCGTAAACGCCGGCGACGTCGACGCCCTGATGCGAGCGCACGTGGCGAAGCGCCTCGTCCATGCGCTCGATTCCGCGCGCTCCGATCGACTCGGCGACCTCCGCGGCGGCCCGCCCGCTCTGCTCGATCGCGGAAGTCTGCAGCGCTTCCGCGATCGACTCGCTATTCGAGAGAATCGTGCGGACAGGGGTGTTGAACCAGCGATCGATCGAGACGCGCAGGAGATCGGTGGCCACGAAGAAGAGGAGCGTGATCGGAACGAGCGCCGTTGCGAGGTAGGTCAGGACGAGCTTGGTGCGAAACCGCGATCCCGCCACTCCGCGCTGCCGCTCGAGCACGAGCTTGATGACGTTCCGGATGAGGACGAATAGGATCCCGAGGATCAGGATGACGTTGATGTTCCAGAGGGCGAAGAGGAGCAGCCGGCTCGTCAGCGCCTCGGGCGACAGCTCCCGGGCGCGGAGCATCAGGTAGTAAACGAGACTCGTCGCGATGAAGAGCGCGAGGGGAACCGTGATGATGAATCGCGGATCCTTGCGGTACTCGAGAATGTTCGAGGCCTTCATGGAGTGCGCGGCGTCCTGACCCGCGCGTCACGCCACTCGGTCGACACGTCCCAGGGAATCATGTTGAGCAGGAACTCGCGCATCAGGTCGGCCCGGACGCGCACGCGAAGCTTGTAAGGCTTGAACCCGCGCGTGTCGAAGAGATCCGCCTCGTCGATCCTCGACATCCGCTTGCGGAGCTCGGCGGGATCGTTGAACGACTCCGAGCGCACGAGCTTTCCGTTGCGCCGATGATTGAGGAGGTACTCGCGCGTGCGGGAGTCGTAGGTGCAAATGACCTCGATCCGCGCCTTCGCCAGCGTGGAATCGAACCAGTTGGGGCGATAGCGGAAGAGCTCGACGTGATACGTGAACCCCGTCGGGAGGCCGCTCTCCAGAGCCTTGTTCAGCTGGCCGACGTCGAATGCGCCCTCCAGCTCGAACGAAACGGAAACCTTGCCGTCCTTCTCCGACGCGGAAATCCTGGTCATCCTCGGCTCCGCGGCGAGGAGGGGCGCGGAAACCAGAAGGAAAAGGGCCCAAAACGCGATTCGCCGGGTCACTGTGGCATTTTTACCACAGTCGAGACCCGGCGAACACCGAGAACTGATTTGGCCTACTCCTGACGACCAGCGGTGGCGTACGCCCCGGACGACGCCGAGTCGGCGTGCTGGCGGTTCTCGGAGGCCTCCCATTCGGCGGATTTTTCGAGCACGGCGGCGACGAACCGGGAGTGAAGCGCGTGTCCGGCGCGCGAGGCGGAGATCTCGCCGACGAGAGGCCGGCCCAGAAGCGCGAGGTCTCCGACCAGGTCGAGGACCTTGTGGCGGACGAATTCGTCGGTATAGCGAAGCGCTCCGTTGATCACGCGGTGATCGTCGAGCACGATGCAGTTCTCGACGGAGCCGCCGCGGGCGAGGCCGGCCGCGCGCATCTTCTCGACGTCGCGCAGGAAGCCGAACGTTCTCGCGCCGGCGACCTTCTTCGTAAAGCTCTCCGCGTTGAGCTCGAGTTTCATCGACTGCTTGCCGATCGCGGGGTGGGCGAAGTCGACGTTATAGCGGATTTGCAGGTGATCACTGCGCGTCGGCTCGATGCGGACGAACTTGTCGCCGTCGCGGACTTCGATCGTTTCGCGGATACGGATCGGCTCGATCGTGGCGTCGAGCTCGCGGGTGCCCGCGGCCTCGATCAGGTGGATGAACGGCAGCGCGCTCCCGTCGATGATCGGAACTTCCGTCCCGTCGACGACGATGTCGAGGTCGGTGATCCCCGCCGCCACGATCGCGGCGAGAAGGTGCTCGACCGTTCCGATCGATACGTCGTCGCGTCCGATCGAGGTGGCGTAGTCGAGTGCCGTCGTATTCGATTGGTGCGCGGGAATCCGCAGCCCGTCGAGGTCAGAGCGAACGAACGCGAGTCCCGATCCGGCCGAGGTCGGACGCAGCTCGACGCGCGTGTAGATTCCGGAGTGCAGCCCGATCCCCTCGATGGCGACCGGAGCGTTGAGTGTTTTCCTGTGCATAGTCATAGAGAGCCTTCGAACTCTGCCTCTTCTTAAAGCAGACCATGTGCCACTCCGTGTCTTCGCATCGATCTTCACTAACTGTTATATTTTTCAGTAATTTGGCATTTCGTGCGGATCTGTGCGGTTCCTCATTGTGTTGCGGTGAGAGAGCAGCGGTGTGGTTCCGATGCCACACTGCGCAGCTTCGTGCCCGCCCGGTCCAGGCCGATCCGGGGGGACGATCGGAGGCGCTCCGGGGATCGAATGAGCGCGGGGTCGTGCTCCGTTTTCATCGGCCTCGGCGATATACTGATCGCGTCAGGCACGCGACCTCGGAACGCTGTCACTTCTCAGTGAAACGGCGAGAGGGGAGTTTTCCCGGCGCGATCCGCGGGACTGCCGACGCGGGAAGGTGGGTGGCGAGAAATGAGTCCGGAACTCTCTGATATCGAGCCGAAGCTCAAAGAGATCCTCTACAACTGTCTCGAGCAGGTCCGGGCGACGAAGGCGGCGCTGTACGTCGCCGCGAGCGACCAGCAGCCATTCACGCTCGTGACGCAGTACGGCTTCAAGGAAGGGCTCAGGAAGTCGATCGAGCTCCGCGATCCCGCGATCGATCTCCTCTTGCTGAAGCGGGTGCCGTTCTTCCTGAACTCGATCGCGGAAGACTCGCGGTTCGCCCAGATCCTCGACAGCGCATCCACGTCCCGGCTTCTCGTGGCACCAATCTACCACCGGGGCCGGCTGTATGGTTTCGTCGACATGCGCGACAAGGCCGCCGGCAAGCCGTTCGAGTTCGGCGATGCCGAGTCGGCGCGTGCGATTACCCAGCAGTTCATCGAGCTGTTCGCCGACAACGGGATCTTCGGGCTGACCCCCGACGCGCTCGTCCCGGTCGTCACCTCCTCGGGGAACATCGAGGTTCCCAGAATCGTCTCGGCGCCGTCGGAGGCGTCGAGCAGTTACTTCAAGGCCTCGAACCGTATCGTCGACGAGGCGAAGCGCTACATCGACCGCGGAGGGCTCAGGTCCCGGGCAGCGAGACGCACGCTGACCGAGGCGCAGGTGCGCGGCGGTGCGGTGGTGCTTCCTGGCGTGCTTTCGATCCCGGGCGCCGTCGTAGCCGCACTTTCCGCGTTCAGCGATCTCGGCGGGACTCAGGTCGTCGCAGCGAAGGCTCAAGTGTCCCCCGAGGCGATGGACCAGTTCCAGGCCAAGCTCCGAGGCTGGCAGCAGAAACGAAACGAGCCCGACAAGCTCACGGAGACGACTACACAGTACCCCTTCGGAAAACTGGGCGCACCGATCGGCCCCGAGCGCCTCGTTTCGACGCTGAGCGCGCCCGTTCGCGTCGAAGGCATCCCGGGCGTCGTGCTCACGATCGCATTCGAAGCCCAGGCGGGGAACGAGACCAGGACGATCCTCGAGGAGTTCCTCGCGCGGCTCGAGCAGATCGTTCGCTACGCGATTACCTCGGACGACTACCAGGCGATCCGCCATCGGATCGCGCAGAAGCTCGTCGAGCCCGACATCAATCACTTCCCCCATCTGAAGAACCACTCCGAGCGCGTCGCGGATCTCGCGGAGCGTCTCGCGCTTTTCGTCGGGCTCGAAGCCGCCGAGGTCGAAAAGGTCCGTCTCGCGGCGTACGTCCACGACGTCGGGATGAGGCTGCTCGACTACGGCGATCTCTACAGAAAATCGGGCCTGACGACCGACGACATGGAGCTCGTCAAAGGCCATCCCGCCGTCGGCGCCGCGGTGGTCGCCGAATCGCCCCTGGGTCCGGAGGTCGCGAGTATCGTGATGTCGCATCACGAGCGGCCCGACGGAACCGGATACCCCGCGGGTCTGTCGGGCGAGGACATTCCGATCGGCTCGCGGATCATCCACATCTGCGAGGCGTTCGACGCGATGACGGCGTCCGATTCCTACCAGACGCCGGTTCCGCCCGTTGCGGCGCTCGGTAAGATCAGACGAGTGGCGGGGGCGCAGTTCGACGCCGCACTCGCGGAGAAGTTTGCCGAGATGATGAGCAGGGAATAGTGGCAAAGAAGAAGAACGACGACGAGAAGTCGGTCGCGACCAACCGGAAGGCCTACCACGACTACTTCATCCTCGAGAAACACGAGGCGGGCCTCGTGCTCACGGGCACCGAGGTCAAGTCGCTGCGCGACGGGAGAGCGAACCTCAAGGACGCGTACGTGATTTTCAAGAGTGGAGAGGCGTTCCTTTTCGGCGCGCACATCTCGCAGTACAGCCACGGCAATCTCAACAATCACGAGCCGGAGCGCACCCGCAAACTGCTGATGCACCGTCGCGAGATCGACAAGCTGGCGGACGAGGGGACGATCAAGGGCAACTCGATCATCCCCCTGCGCCTCTACTTCCGCGGGGGGCGTGCGAAGGTCGAGATCGCCGTCGTCAAGGGAAAGAGGCAGTACGACAAGCGCGAAACCGAGCGAACCCGGGAAGCCGACCGCGAGACTGCCGCGGCGATCAAGCATGGAAGGCGGGAGTGAGGTCATCCTGCGAGGCTGCGCGATCTCAACGCAACGAATGCAGAACGCAGAATGCAGAACGCAGAATGCAGAACCGAAGAATGTAGGAAGGGGAAATCGGGAGCTTTCGGTGGATCTTTTTCTACATTCCTCGTTCCTCGTTCAGCATTCAGCATTCAATGTGTTGCTGATTTGACCTTCTCCCTCACGCAGACATAGAGTCACCGGATCATGGCCTGGTTCAAGAAAGAAAAGACGCCGAAGACGCCCGCCGGACAGCGCCCCACGATCCCCGAGGGGCTCTGGACCAAGTGCGAAGAGTGCAAGGAAATCATCTTCGCCAAGACGGTGGAGCAGAATCTGAACGTCTGTCCCCGCTGCGGATTCCACTTCCGCCTGACCGCGAGGGAACGGTTCGAGCTCTTTTTCGACGACGGGCAGTACGAAGAATTCGCGACTGGCATCCGATCGGGCGATCCCCTCAAGTTCCGCGACACGAAAGCCTATCCGGATCGTCTGCGCCTCTACACGCAGAAAGTCGGGTCGGGCGATGCGGTGCTCTGCGCGGAGGGGCGGCTCGACGGGATGCTGCTCGTCATCGCCTCGATGGAGTACGACTTCATGGGCGGTTCGATGGGCTCGGTGGTCGGCGAGAAGATCACGATCGCTGCGGAACGCGCGCTGGAGAAGGAGATCCCCTTCGTCATCGTCTCGTGCTCCGGCGGCGCGCGCATGCAGGAGGGGATCCTTTCGCTGATGCAGATGGCGAAGATCTCCGCCGCGCTGAGGCGGCTCGCCGACAAGGGTCTGCCTTACATCTCGGTGATGACGAACCCGACGACCGGGGGAGTGACCGCGTCGTACGCGATGCTGGGTGACGTGAACATCGCGGAGCCGAAGGCTCTCATCGGATTCGCCGGACCGCGAGTCATCGAGCAGACGATCCGCCAAAAGCTCCCGGAGGGATTCCAGCGCTCCGAGTTCCTGCTCGAGCACGGCATGGTCGACATCATCGCCGAGCGGCACGAGCTGAAGTCGACGGTCGCGAAGGTGATCCGCCACCTGGCATGAGCGCTGCTCGCCGGCCCGCCCGCGTCGCGCGCGGCAACGAGCCGGCTCCGTTCCGCAATCGGCGAGCCGCGATTCGCTGGCTCGATTCACTGCAGGGAAGCGGCATCCGCCCCGGGCTCGACCGGATGCGGGCGCTACTTCGCGCAATGGACAACCCGCATCGCGCGTTCGAAACGGTCGTCGTCGCCGGGACGAACGGGAAGGGCTCCACGTCGGCGACGATCGCATCGATCCTGCTGCGTGCCGGGCTCCGGACCGGTCTCTACACGTCGCCGCACCTCGTCGATCTGCGCGAGCGCTGGCGGATCGACGAGGCCGACGTCTCTCCCGACGCGCTGCTCGCGGCCCTCCGGGAAATGCATGTCGGCTCGCGCGTCAGCGGCATCGAGCCTACGTACTTCGAGGCGCTCACGCTGCTCGCGTTTCTCATTTTTCGCGACGCGAAGTGCGATGTCGCCGTGCTCGAAGTGGGAATGGGAGGTAGGCTCGACGCGACGAACGTGACCCGACCTCTCGTGGCGCTGATCTCGGCGGTCGCGATGGACCACCAGGAGTTTCTCGGCGACACGATCGAGTCGATCGCCCGCGAAAAGGCAGGTGTGATCCATCACGGGACGTCCGCGGTGACGTCGGTACGCGACGCTCGCGCGCTGCGCGTGATTCGAGCGCGCGCCGCGCGCGTCGGGGCGACGCTCGCGGAAACGTCCGCAGACTGCAGGGCCTCGAATGTCCGCCTCGAGAAGGGCGGGCTCGCCTTTCGTCTCCTCACGCCAATCGGGCGCTACGAGCTGCGCACGCCTCTCGCCGGCGCCCATCAGCCTGACAACGTCGCACTCGCGGTTCGCGGCGCCGAGCGGCTGCGGGCACGGTTCCCCTCGATCACTCGCGAGGTGATCGTGGAGGGTGTCGCTTCGACCGTATGGCGCGGCAGGCTCGAGAGCATCGAGCTTCCGCACGGCGTGGTGTGGGTCGACGGCGGGCACAACGAGGATGCGATCCGGGCGATCGTCCCGTTCGTCGAAGAGCGAATACCGCATCCGCGCTGCCTCGTCTTCGGGATCATGCGTGACAAGGACTGGGAGACGGTGGCGAGTCTCGTCTTTCCGCTTTTCGACAGGATCATTCTGACGAAGCCCGATCGCGATCGCGGCTGTGATCCGCGCGCGCTCGCGCGCCTCGCGGGGCTCGATCGCCGCCGGGTCACGATCCGCGCGCGTCCCGCGGCGGCGGTCGAGCTCGCGGTCGAGGAGTGCTGGCCTGCGACGCTGGTCTGCGGTTCGCTCTACCTGGCAGGAGCCGCGATCGAAGTGCTCGACGGCATTCGCCGCTAGTGGCGACGGCCTCCGGCCGTCGCGGCGCCGTGGCCCGAGCCTTGTGTGGCGCAGACACTTCCTGTCTGCGCGCGGCGCGAAGCGCCGAAACGAACTGCGAGGAAAGAAATCAGGGGCCGTCGACCTCGTTTCTGCATTCCTCTCGTTCCTTCGTCCATCGACACTGGGCCGCCTTCGGCGGCGCGCAGGCAGGAGTGCCTGCGTCACATCGAAGCGCCGGTCGACCTCGGGACACCGGCGCTGCGAGTCCCTTCAGCTACAATGCGCCGAAACGGAGAATCCACAATGGCCAACGCAACCGACACCCATGCAAACCTCCACGCGCTGCTCCAGCGCGATCTCCGCGACGTCGACCCAGAGATCGCAGACGCGATCCGAGCCGAGAGCACCCGGCAGAACGACACGCTCGAGCTGATCGCCTCCGAGAATCACGTCTCGAAGGCCGTCCTCACGGCGACGGGTTCGGTCTTCACGAACAAGTACGCCGAAGGCTACCCCGGGAAGCGCTACTACGGCGGGTGCGGGCCGACCGACGTCGCCGAGTCGATCGCGATCGAGCGCGCGAAGGCGCTCTTCGGCGCCGAGCACGCGAACGTTCAGCCGCACTCCGGCTCGCAGGCGAACATGAGCGTCTACTTCACGGTGCTCAAGCCGGGCGACGTGATCATGGGGATGGATCTCTCGCACGGCGGGCACCTGACGCATGGCCACCCGCTCTCCTACAGCGGCCGCGATTTCCAGGTCGTCTCCTACGGGGTGCGGCAGGACGACGAACGGATCGACTACGACGCGATGCAGCGGCTCGCCTCGGAGCGCAAGCCGAAACTGATCATCTGCGGAGCCTCGGCGTATCCGCGCATCATCGACTTCAAGCGGATCCGCGAGATCGCCGACTCGTGCGGCGCGATGATGATGGCCGACATCGCGCACATCGCCGGCCTCATCGTCGCCGGAGAGCACCCGTCTCCGGTGCCTTACGCCGACTTCGTCACGACCACCACACACAAGACTCTCCGAGGGCCGCGCTCAGGGCTCGTACTCTGCAAGGAGAAGTACGCGAAGGATCTCGATCGCAGCGTTTTCCCCGGAATCCAGGGCGGGCCGCTCGTTCACGTCATCGCGGCCAAGGCAGTGGCCTTCCGCGAGGCGGCAACCGAGGAGTTCCGCGCCTACCAGCGTCAGATCGTCAGGAACGCGAAGGTGCTGTCCGAAGGGGTCGCCGCCGCAGGCTTCAGGCTCGTTTCGGGCGGTACGGACAATCACCTCTTCCTCGCCGACGTCTTCTCGAAGGGCGTCACCGGGAAGGAAGGGGAGAAGATGCTGGAAGCGGCGGGCATCACGGTCAACAAGAACACGATCCCGTTCGACTTGAACAAGCCGATGGTCGCGTCGGGAATTCGCATCGGCACCCCCGCGGTGACGACGCGCGGCATGGGCGAGGGCGAGATGCGCCAGCTCGCCGCGTTCATCGCCGAGGTGCTCGACTCGAAGGGTGATGCCGGCGTCGTGGAGAGCGTGCGCGTTCGCGTGC
>JAMPYE010000127.1 GCA_023700825.1 Thermoanaerobaculia bacterium
CCGATGAACCACATCGACTCGTCGTCGCTTCGCGAAATCGGCTGCATTCCGCCGCAACGAAAGGCAAGGGATTAGCGAAACCCCACACTAGAATGCCGCGATGGCGTGGTTCCTGATTCCCCTCGTCGCGTTCTTCGTCGCCGCGCTGACGCTCTTTTCCGGATTCGGGCTCGGAACGCTGCTCATGCCGGCGTTCGCGGTGGTGTTTCCGATCCACGTCGCGGTCGCGGCCACGGCGGTGGTCCACATCCTCAACAACATCTTCAAGCTCGGACTGGTCGGGCGATACGCCGACCCGAAGATCGTGGCCAGGTTCGGAATCCCGGCAGCACTCGCATCGTTCGCCGGCGCCCTCTCGCTGGCGGCGATGGAGGGAATCGAGCCGCTTCACCGCTGGACGCTCCGGGGACGGGTGCACGAGATCACGGTCGCCGGCGTGGTGATCGGCGTCGTCGTGATCCTCTTCGCGATGCTCGACCTGCTCCCCCGCTTCTCGAGAGTCGCGTTCGACCAGCGCTTCCTGCCGCTGGGCGGAGCGCTGTCCGGCTTCTTCGGCGGGCTCTCCGGGAACCAGGGTGCGCTCCGCTCGGCCTTCCTCATCAAATCAGGCCTCTCGAAAGAGGCTTTTATCGGCACCGGAGTCGTCTGCGCGATCATTGTCGACGTCGCGAGGCTACTGGTCTACGGTGCGGCGTTCTGGAGCGCGAAGTTCTCCGCGGTTCCGGATGGCGCCTGGGGCATCGTCGCCGTCTCCACCGCCGCCGCGTTCGTCGGCTCCTACTTCGGCGCGAAGCTCGTCAAGAAGGTGACCCTGCACGCGCTGCAGCTCATCGTCGGCGCAATGCTCGTGATCATCGGGATCGCGCTGGTGGCGGGGGTGGTGTGAGGTCGAGTGACGAGTCCTGAGTCCTGAGTGCGGAGTCCTGAGTGCGGAGTCCCGAGTCCTGAGTGCTGAGTCCCGAGTCCTTCGTCTCGAGTACGAAGTCCTGAGTGCGAGGGTCCTGAGTGCCAGGTTGCGAATACGGAGTAGTGCTGCCGCGGCGTCATGACTTACTTGCCGCGATGCGGCGCCAAGATCGTCAGCTCGGCGCGTAAGCGCCGAGAAAACCGCGTTCATGATCGATCGCGAGCCCCGAAGGGGCGACAGGTTGCACGAGAACCACCCTCTGCCCGCCGCTTCGCGGCTCGCAATCATCGGTTACGCGACGTCTCGGCGCTCACGCGCCGAGCTAACCATCCTGGCGCCGCTTCGCGGCGGGTGGATGTGGATGCCGCGGCACCTATCACTCCCACCTCGCAGCTGAGCACTCGGGACTCAGCACTCAGGACTCAGCACTCGGCACTCGATCCCGGCTCCGCCTAACCCATCAGCCCCGCCGTCGCCGCGTGCGTGACCTTTCCCTCGTGTGTCAGCAGCGAGCCGGCGTTGATCTCGTCGCCCAGGTCCAGCGCGAGCGCGCCGTCCTTCACGAAGTTCAGGACGAGGGCAAGTACGTTCCTCGAGTAGACGACGCTCGCGTCTTCGGCCATCGACCCGGCGAGATTCGAAGGCGCGAGGATGTGAACGCCGTTCCAGGTGACCTCCTGGTCGGCCTTCGACTGCGTGCAGTTCCCCCCCTCGGTCACGGCGAGGTCGACGACGACCGCGCCGGGCCGCATCACCTTCAGCGCCTCGTCGCTCACGAGGATCGGTGCCTTTCTTCCGGGCACGAGCGCGGTGCAGATGACCACGTCCGCCTTCGCGAGGTGCTGCATCACGATCTCCCGCTGCTTGCGCAGGAAGTCTTCGCTCATTTCCTTCGCGTAGCCACCGGCGCCGTCACCCGACTCCTGCATCGGGAGCTCGATGAACTTCCCGCCGAGCGACTCGACCTGCTCCTTCGCCGCCGCGCGCACGTCGGAGACCTCGACGACTGCGCCGAGACGCTTCGCGGTCGCGATCGCCTGAAGGCCGGCGACGCCCGCGCCCATGATGACGACCTTCGCCGGCGGAACCGTCCCCGCCGCCGTCATCAGCAGAGGGAAGTACTTGCCGAGGCGCGTCGCCGCGAGCAGCACCGCCTTGTACCCGGCGATGTTCGCCTGCGACGACAGTGCGTCCATCGTCTGCGCGCGCGTGGTGCGCGGCACCAATTCCATCGCGAGCGAGGTCACCCTCGCATCGGCGAGCTTTCGCACGACGTCGAGGTTCCTGTGCGGAGCCATGAACGAGACGAGCACCGCGCCCGCCTTCATTCGCGCGACCTCCGCGGTCGAAGGCACCGAAACCTTCACGACGAGGTCGGCTTCCGCCCACGCTCCTTTCGCGTCGGCGACGACCATCGCGCCGGCTTCGGCGTAGCGCGAATCGACGATCGACGATCCCTCGCCGGCTCCTGCCTCGACGACGACCTCGAGCCCCGCCTTCACGTACTTCTTCACGGTCTCCGGCGTCGCGGCGACGCGCCGCTCACCTGCTGCGATTTCCTTCGGTACGAATAGCCTGATCATGTCGGCCGCAATTCTAGCGGATGGCGGCGCCGGCCCGGCCAACCACGTTCGGTACGCCCGATTCTCGCGAATTCAGGCGTCGCCTCGAAGCGCGGTGCAACCCGGGAAAGGATCACTCGTTCGTAACAGAGGGGACCTTTTGTGCGACCCTACACTGAGTGTCACGGGAGTGACTGAATGAGATTCGTGAACGCGACGCTGCTCGCCCTTGCGCTTGCCGCCCATGTGTCGGCACAGCAGCCGGACGAGCTCTACGTCGAGTCGATCGAGGTGGCGGTCGTCAGCATCGACGTCTTCGCGACCGACTCCAGCGGAAGGCCGGTCCTCGGGCTCACGAGCGACGACTTCGAGATCCTCGAATCGGGAAGCCCGAGAACGATCACGAACTTCAGCGAGGTGCGAGAGGACGTTCCCGCGGAGCCGCTCCCCACCCAGTCCCCGGCACCGCTGGCCGCGATCCCCGAGGAGCGGAGCCGGAAGCTGATCTTCTTCATCGATGGAGAGACGCTGCACCCGTTCAACCGCAACCGGGTCTTCGAGCAGATCCGCGGCTTTGCGGGAACGATGCTCCGGCCGGGCGACCAGGCCATGCTGGCCGTCTGGAAAGGCGGGCTGCGTGTCGAAGTTCCCTTCACCTCGCTGGTGAGCGAGTTCGAACGATCGCTCGTCCGACTCTCGACGCAGACTACCGGGCGGTCGCCTCTCGTGATCCGGCAGAGGGAGACCGAGCAGAGGATCCGCTCCGAGCTCGAGCTCGCGATCTCGCCCCGGTCCGGAGTCTCGATCCCCGACGCCTACCGCGCCTCGATTTCGCACGCGCGGATGTACGCCGAGCAGATCCGCGCCGAGACGCGGGCGAAGGTCGTTGCGATGAACGGGCTTCTCGCGACGCTCGCGGGCGTCGAGGGGAAGAAGGCGATGATCTTCGTCGGCGAGGAGTTCCCGATCCGCCCCGGCATCGAGATGTTCCAGTTCGTGAACGAGACCTTCCAGTCGCGCGTTCAGCAGTCGCGCGAAATGCTCGTGATGTCGCCCCCCGAGTCGAGCGCTCCCGCGGAATCGGCCCTGTTCGACGTCGTCGGCCGTGCGGCCAACGCGAACGGCGTCACGGTCTACATGCTCAGCGCGTCGACCGGCCTGGATCTCACCGAGTCACCCGCCGAGAGCCGCGAGATCCGCTCCAACGACATCCAGTTCATGGAGACCGTGAACCGGATCAGCGGGTTCCAGGCAGTCGCCTCGAAAACCGGAGGGCTCGCCTTCTCCCAGAGCGGCAACGTCGACGGCATCTTCGATCGCATCGAGCGCGACTTCGACACCTACTACTCTCTCGGCTACCGCCTGGAAAGCCCCGTGACACCCGGCGAGCGCCGGCTCGTCGTGCGCTCCAGGAAGCCCGGAGTCGAGATTCGCACTCGTTCGAGCTACTACGCCAAGACTACCCGCGAGCAGGTGATCGACAGGGTCGTCGCGACCCTCTACTACGATGGCGGGCCCGGCGACATGGAGATTCGCGTCGTCCCGAAGGCGCCCAGGAAGAAGGGCCGGGGCCAGTATCTCGTTCCGGTCGACGTCGAGATCCCTTCGGCCTCACTGACGCTGCTCCCCGTGGGTGACAGGCTTTCAGGGAAGTTCTCGGTCTTCGTCGGCGTCAGCGACGGCAACGGCGGGCTCTCGAGAATCGAGCAGAAATCCCAGTCGATCAGCGTGCCGGCGGCCGAAGCGGCGAAGCTGGGTGGAAAGCACTTCACCTACTCGGTCGACCTGATGATGGCCCGCGGAGAGAACATCCTCGCCGTCGCCGTGGTCGACGACGTCACGAACATGAAGGCGTTTTCGCGAAAGCGGATCGACGTGAAATGACGGTCTGCGCTCAGGCGAGCGAGTAGACGACGAACGACATCGCCAGCAGCACGAGGATCAAGCCGACGAGCAGCACGAACGTCGAGACCCGTGTCTCCCTCTCGCCACCGGCCGACTCTTTTCCGAGATTCCGCCAGAACAGCCAAAGCAGCAACGTAGAGATTCCCATCGCGACGACGCCGACGACGACGACCTTCACGAGCATCGCCTTGAATTCCGCCTCGGACAGGGCGGTGGACTGCAGCAGGGCGATCAGCGCGATATCCATCATTTTCTCGGGAGGCGATAGGCGAAAGACGAAAGGCGATGAGAAGGCATGAGATCAGTGTTTCACTCTGGCAAGGTCCGGGCGATCATCAGTAACAGGCGCCGAGCAGCTGGCAGCATACCTTCAAAGGCTGCCGTGGGCGCAGGCTAGCTCATCGCCTTTCGCCTGCCTCAATCCTCGTACCGCCCCGTCCGGATCTTCTTGATGCCTCCGCGCTTCTTCTTTTCGTCGATCCTCTTCGCGCGGGCGCCGGCGCTCGGGCGCGTCTTGCGGCGCGGCTTCTGTTCGGTGAGCGCCTCCCGCAGGAGCTCGGCGAAACGCTCCACCGACGCCTCGCGGTTCATCTTCTGGCTCCGATGCTTCTGCACCGTGACTCGTAGCAGGCCCTCGCCGCTGATTCGCGTGGCGAGCTTCCGGGCGACGACGGCCTTCGTCGCGTCGTCGAGCGCGCGGCTGGCGCCGAGGTCGAACACAAGGGTGACACGGGTACTCGACGTGTTCACGTGCTGGCCGCCCGGGCCGCCGCTCCGCGTGGCCTCGAAGCGTACCTCGTCGTCCGGTATCGAAAGACGCTGGTCGATTACGATCATGGCGGGAGAAACCAATCAATAGGCTCGGAGATTCGCGCCCGGCCGTGCCGACTTGAACGAGTGTCGCCGAATCGCGTAAATTGTTAGAATTCCGAGAGATGTAGGCCTCAAGGGGGATTGCTCCATGGACCGTGAACTCCGGCGTTTCCGGCGTATCGCCTCGCAGCACACCGTACTCGTGAAGAGGCTCGGCAGTGCCGAGATCGAAGAGTTCGCCGCGACCACGGCAATCGGACTCGGAGGGTGCGGGTTCACATCCGATGAGCGGATCGCCGACGGTGAAGTGCTCGAGCTCCTCATCTCCGCACGCCCCGAGGTGATCTCGGCCAAGGCGCGAGTCGTCTACACGCAGCAGCTTCCGTCGGGCAAGCACGAGATTGGAGTCGAGTTCATCAGCCTCCCCGAGGTGGACCGCGAGAAGATCCAGCAACTGCTCGAAGTGACGGAGACGAAGTGACCGGGGGCGGTTCGTGACTGGTTGGGGTTGTTAGTTGTTAGTTGTTAGTTGTTAGTTGTTAGTTGTTAGTTGTTAGGCTAGTGTCGCTACGATCTTCGACATCGCCTGTTGGCAGCCTCTTACCTCTCACCTCTCGCCTTTCCCCTCTCGCGTGCTTTCATCCTCCACGGCGGCCCGAGGCGCACGATCTGCTTATAGACGGGACACGACTCCTCGTGCGCTCCCGGCAGGAAGCCGGTGCTGAGAAGGAACTCGCCGGTGATCTCTCCTCCGGTGAACAGAAACGTCTTCTTGAACAGCTTCACCCACTCCGGTTTCTCGAGCGGGTGATGCTCGTCGAGCCACGCGCGGAACGAGCCGTGCGACTTGCGGATCGCGAGGATGCGATTGGCGTTCTCGATCGCCGCGTCGATCTTGAGACGGTTCCGGATGATGCCCTCGTCCCCCAGCAGCCGCGAGCGCTGCTTCTCGCCGTACCGCGCGACTTTCACGAGGTCGAACCCGTCGTAAGCGCGTCGGAAGCCGTCGCGCTTCTTCAGGATCGTGAGCCAGCTCAGGCCGGCCTGGTTGATCTCGAGGACGAGGCGCTCGAACAGCTCGTCGTCGCCCTCGAGAGGGAATCCGTACTCGTGGTCGTGGTACGGACCGTGGTACTCGTGACCCCGGGACACCTTGCAGTAGCTCATGGAAGCAGCAAGTGTAAACGCTGAACTCGCAATGCGGAACGGGAAGCGCGTCGAGGAAGTTACAGCCGCTGCGAGCGAATTTCCGCGATACTCAACACCGGAAACATGCGCGTCGACACTCTCGCCTCGACATCCTTCTCCGCGATCGCCGCTGCGTTCGACGAAGCGTTTGGCGACTATTCCGTCGCGTTCTCCCCGAGCGCGGGATGGCTCGGCGAGACGATGCGTCGCCGCGGAGTGCGGCTCGATCTCTCGGTCGGCCTCTGGGACGATACGCGACTCGTCGCGTTCACCCTCAACGGGCTCGGGACCTGGCTCGGCGAGACGACGGGCTACGACTCGGGCACGGGCGTCGCTCCCGACTTTCGCGGCCGGAGGCTCACGTCGCTGATGCTCGAAAAAACCGAGGAGCTGCTTCGAGCGGCGGGAGCGACGCAGTACCTGCTCGAGGTGCTGCAATCGAACGAAATCGCGATTCGCGCCTACCGTGGGGCCGGATTCGAGACGACGCGGGAGCTGCGCTGCTGGGCGTTCGACGCACTGCACTCCGGCTCTCCAGCCGGAGTCGTGATCGCCGAAAGCACGAACGACGATCCCAGGTCGATCGCCTCCCTGCGCGACAGCGAGCCGTCATGGCAGAACTCGGACGAGTCGATCGAGCGGGCCGGCGATCCACGCGTCACGCTCCTTGCGCGCGACGCCGAGGGAGTGGCGGGTTGCGCGATCCTCTTCCCCGCCACGAACGATCTCGCGCAGTTCGCCGTCGCGAAGCGCGCGCGGCGCCGCGGCATCGGCCGGGCGCTCGTCGCCGCCGCGAGAGAGAAGTCCGGCAGATCGATCCGTATCCTCAACATCGACGCACGCGACACCGGAACCAACGATTTCCTCGAGGCCGCCGGCGCGACGGAGATCGTGCAGCAGTTCGAGATGATCAAGCGGATCGGGTGAGGCCGGTAGATTTCGGATTTCGGATTCGGGATTTCGGATTTGGCGCCACACGCTTCTGGCGTCGGCGCAGGCCGACGTGAGATGCTCGCGCCGCCAGCGAAGCCAAATCCGAAATCCGAAATCCGAAATGCCCTCCATCCTCTACCTTCACGGCTTCGCCTCCTCGCCACGCGGGCAGAAGGTCGAACAACTTCGCGCACTCCTCGGGCCCGGCCACGAGCTCGTGGCGCCCGATCTCAACGTCCCATCGTTCGCGAAGCTCGATTTCGAGGCCGTCGTGGACCACGCTCTCGAGACGGCAAGAGAGCGACGCCCCGACGTCATCGTCGGCAGCTCGCTCGGCGCGCTCGTAACGCTCACCGTCGCAAGCAGAGGGATCGACTCACCTCTCGTCCTGCTCGCGCCCGCGTTCGGGCTCGGCAAACGCTGGCTCGAGCGGCTCGCCACCGCCGACGACCCTGTGACTCTGTTCAACCCGGCGCTAGGTCGGGACGCGGAGATCCATCGCGCCTTCTTCGAAGGGAAGGCGGCGATCACGATCGAGCAGGATCCGCCCGCCGCGCCCGTCACCGTGATCATGGGGCGCAAGGACGAAAGCGTCTCGTTCGACCTGGTGGCATCGACCTGGGACACATGGGAACGCTCGGGCAGGCTCGCAGCGGGATCGAGATTCGTCGAAGTCCCGGACGGAGACCACCGGCTCGTCGAGTTCACCGGGCTCATCGCCGGCGAGATCCGTCGTGCCGCGGAAGGCGGCTGACGCAGCGCCGCCCCGAAAAACGTGCCCAGACGCACGCAGGGGCACGGTTTTCCGTGCCCCTGCTCATTCGATGGCTGCTGTCTACGCGCCGCGCTTGTGGTGATCGGCGATCACTCGCGCCACGCAACCGGTTAGGTTCTTCCCCATGGCGATGTGGAGGAACTCATTCGGCCCGTGCGCGTTGCTGTGCGGCCCCAGGACGCCCGTCACGAGGAACTGCGCCTCGGGGAACTTCTCCGAGAGCATGCCCATGAAGGGAATCGAGCCGCCCTCGCCGAACGAGAGCGCGTCGCGACCGTAGAAGGCGCGAGAGGCTTCGTTGAGCGACGTCTCCAGCCACGGGGCGAGCTTCGGGCAGTTCCACCCGGCGCCACCCTTCTCCGGCTCGAAGGAGACTTTCGCGCCGTAAGGCGGATCACTCTCGAGCAGCTGCTTGAGCTTCGTGTCGAGGTTCGTCGCGTCGAGCGTCGGGGGGACGCGCAGCGAGAGCTTGAGCGCCGTCTTCGGACGCAGCACGTTTCCACCCTGCAGCAGGTCGGGAAGCCCTTCCTGTCCCGTGTAGGCGAGCATCGGGCGCCAGGTGCGGTTCAGGATCATCTCCACGATGTCGCGCGTGACCGGCTGCACGCCCGGGAGGAACGGGTAGTGGTCGAGCATGTGCGAGCCAAGCACCTCGGCCGCTCGTCGCACTTCCACCATGCGGTCGGTCGGAACGTCGACCCAGAGCCACTCCGGAATGATCTTCCCTGTCGACGCTTCCTCGATCCTGTCGAGGAGAATGCGGAGAATGCGGAAGCTCGAGGGGACCGCGCCGCTCGCGTCGCCCGAGTGAACACCTTCGCGAAGGACCTCGACCGTGAGGTTGCCGACGATCGAGCCACGGAGCGAGGTCGTGCACCAGAGCGCGTCGTAGTCGCCGCAGCCGCTGTCGAGGCAGATGACGAGCGAGGGCGTCCCGAGCTTCTTCGAGAGCTTGTCGACGTAGTACGGCAGGTCGATCGACCCGCTCTCTTCGCAGCACTCGATGAGAACGACGAGCCTCGCGTGAGGGACCTTCTGCGTCTGCAGCGCCTTGATCGCGGAGACGACCGAGAAGATGGCGTAGCCGTCATCGGAGGAGCCGCGGCCGTAGAGCAGGATCGTGTCGTCGCTCGCACCATCGACTTCCAGCACGAGGACCGGGGTCCGATCACCATCCTGAAGCACTTCGAGACGGCTGTTTGCGACGTTCTGCGCGAGAACCCATCGCCGAACGAGGTCGACCGCCTTTGCCATGTGCCCCGTCTGGATCCAGTTCGGATCGAACAGCGGGGACAGGTTCGGGATCTCGACGTACTTGCTGATCGTGGGGATGACCTCGTCGTCCCAGAACCGCCCTACTTCTGTTTTTACCTCGTCGACGCGCATCCGAATGGTCCTCCCCTGAGATAACGGCCAGCGGAGAATAACACCGAACATCGGCCCCGCCAAAGCGCCGTAACCGCCCCGAAACGAATGCGGCGCGCCGGTGTCGGCGCGCCGCGTTCGGACCGAGGTGATTCGAGTCTCAGGCCTTCGTGCGCGCGAGCACCGAAGCGCCGAGCGCGCCCGAGTAGTCGTTCAATCCGGCGTGAACGATCTTCACGATCCCATCGGGATCGGGGCGCAGAAAGCGGGAGCGCGCAGTCTCGCGGATCGGGCCGACGAACGACTCGCCAAGCCGCTGGGCGACGCCACCGCCGATCACGATGACCTCGGGGTCGTAGAGATTGACTACGTTTCCCGCGAGCAGTCCCAGGTAGTGCTGCGCGTAGGCGACGACTTCCTTCATCACTTCGTCGTTCGCGGCGAGGGCGCGCTTCATGACGCTGCTGGTCATGCGCGGCTTCTGCCGCTCCTTCATGATGTCGGGGACG